>NZ_JAUQTX010000050.1:0-32462 GCF_059803775.1 Azospirillum sp. UFLA03-27
GCGTATAATCGTCGGCAGCGTCAGATGTGTATAAGAGACAGCCGGCGCGGCGCGCCGGTTTGACCGGAGCCGGAGCTTCCGAAGCAACAACCGGAGCGGGTGGCGGCTCTTCCGCCATCGCGTCGCCGGCCGGCGCTTCCGCCACGTCGTCGGCGGCCGCGCCTTCCTCAACGACCGGCGCGTCCTTCTCCCCGGCCGCCTCGGCCTTGCGGATGATGTAGGAAATGGCGCTCGGCGTGCATTCGAATTCACGCGCGATTGCCGACAGGGTTGCGCCGGAACGGTAACGCTCAAGAATCTGCGGCCACGCCGACTGGGGGATTCGTCCGCGCTTCTTCGGAGCCTCCGGTTCGGACCCGGTTTCTGCGTTCATTATGTCGCTCGGTTGCCAAAGTGAATTTTGAGTCATGCGTACGCTGCTTGGGCCGTATCGCGCGCCTTCTGACGCCGCGGCACGCGGGCGCGTGCACGAGCATCACGTCAGGAGCCGTTTTTGCGTGCGATGTTGTCGGTACGGATGAATATCGGGAACTTGCTGGGAAAATGCCAGAAGAACTTTGCGCCGCATGGAAAAATTGCGCTTAGGCTGGTTGCCGGAGCCTTAGTCCGAAGGCTGGATTGCCTTGTGGTTGCTGTTTGCGCGAAGCGCATAGGAACATCCGCTGACGAGAATTTTAAAAACTGTATTTCACGAATCGGTCGTGCAGGGACCGGTTGCAAAGGGGTTTGAAAAACCACGGCGGTCCGGAATGCGTTGCGGAGCGTTCTGTTGACATGAAGCGCCCATCGCAAGGCGCGCGCTGTCCGACTGGCGGAGTTTCTTTCATGCCGCATTCCATCGATCGATTCCGGCCCTTGTCCGGCTCCGTCCCGCGCCAAGCCGGATTGATGTCCGGATTGACGTCTGGATCCGCATCACGATTGGCGGCGTCCGCGCCCGCGGGTCTTGTCGCCATCCTTCTCGTCCTGGCGACTCCGGCGTTTGCGCAGGATGCGGGGGGAGCACCTCCAGCCCCGGCCGCGCCGCCGCTGGCGTCCGCCCTGCCGCCCAACGCACCCCCGACCTTCGCCGATCTGGCGGAGAAGCAATTGGACGCGGTGGTTTTCATATCCACGACGCAGACGCCGCCACAAAGTGGTCCGCAGGCGGGACCGCGCGGACCGGAAGTTCCCGGCTTTCCGCCCGGTTCACCTTTCGAAGAGTTCTTTCGCGAGTTTCGCGACCGCCAGCGCGGGCAGCAGCAGCAGGCGCCGCGCCCGACGGCAGCGTTGGGTTCCGGCTTCATCATCGACCCGGCGGGCTTCGTCGTCACCAACAGCCATGTGGTGTCCGAAGCGACGGAGATTTCCGTCACCATGCACGACGGCACGAAATTGCCGGCGAAGCTCGTCGGCGTGGACGGGCCGACCGACCTTGCCGTTTTGAAAGTGGAGAGCAAGAAGCCGCTGGTCTTCGCCCCCTGGGGCGACAGCGAGGCGTTGCGGGTCGGCGACTGGGTGGTCGCCATCGGCAACCCCTTCGGCCTCGGCGGGTCGGTGACCGCAGGCATCCTGTCCGCACGGCAGCGGGACATCCAGCAGGGACCCTACGACGACTATCTGCAGACCGACGCTTCGATCAACCGGGGCAATTCCGGTGGGCCGCTCTACAACCTCAACGGTGAGGTGATCGGCATCAACACGGCCATCTATTCGCCGACCGGCGGCTCGGTGGGCATCGGCTTCGCCATTCCGTCCTCCGTCGCGCGGCCGGTCGTCGAGCAGTTGCGCGACCAAGGGCAGGTGCGCCGCGGCTGGCTGGGCGTCCAGGTGCAGAGCGTGACACCCGACATTGCCGAAAGCCTGGGCATGCAGGAGCCGGCGGGCGCCCTGGTGACCAGCGTATCGCCGGAAGGCCCGGCGGGGAAGGGCGGCGTCCGGCAGGGAGACGTCATCACCCGCTTCAACGGTGAGTCCATCGAGCAGATGCGCGAACTGCCGCGCGTCGTCGCCGCCACCAAGATCGGATCGGCCGTGCCGCTGGAACTGGTGCGCGAGGGCAAGGCCGAAACCCTGACCGTGACGGTGGGCGAGTTGGAGCCGCAGGAGCAGGTTGCCATGTCCGGGTCGAGCGGAGCGCCGCGCCCGGAAACGACGGTCGACAGCAAGCAGGTGCTCGGGCTGACCCTGTCGCAACTGACCCCCGGCCTGCGCGACAGCTTCTCCATCAACCCCGACGTCGAGGGCGTGGTGGTGACCGAGGTCGGCGATGCCAGCGCCGCCAGCGAGCGCGGCATCGAGGCCGGCGACGTCATCGTGGAGGCCGGGCAGGAGCCGGTGAAGACGCCGGAGGACCTGAACCGTCTGGTCGACGACGCGCGCAGCCAGGGCCGCAAGACCGTGCTGATGCTGCTCAGCCGCGACGGCGACCTGCGCTACGTGCCGATGCCCATCGAAGACCGCAAGGGCTGAGGGCGGCCAGAGGCCGTCCCCAGGGCTGTCCCAACCTTTTCCTCTACCGTTTGCCGGGCGGCGGGAGTAATTTGCCCGCCACTTGGCGAATGGGATTAATCCAGTGAGCGTAGATTCCGAGGGCCGTCCGCCCGTGCGGCTGTCGGTCGTGGTTCCGGTCTTCAACGAGGCCGAAAACGTCCTTCCCCTTCTCGAAGAGATCGAGCGCGCGCTGTCGCCCGCCGGCGTGCTGGGCGGTGACTTCGAAGTGATCTATGTGGACGACGGCTCCAGCGACGACACGCTGACGCGCCTCGCCCCCGTGGTCGCCGCGGGCCGCCTGCGGCTGGTCCGCCATGTCCACCGGTCCGGGCAGAGCGCGGCCGTGCGCACCGGGGTCAAGGCGGCGCGCGGGGTGTGGATCGCCACCCTCGACGGCGACGGCCAGAACGACCCCGCCGATATTCCCGCCCTGTTTGCCCTGGCCGCCAAGGGTGGTCCGGACGCGCCGGTTCTGGTCGGTGGCCTGCGCAAGAAACGGCAGGACACGCTGTCCAAGCGTCTGGCCTCGCGTTTCGCGAACGCTGTGCGGCAGTCCTTCCTCCAGGACGGCTGCACCGACAGCGGCTGCGGGCTGAAGCTGTTCCGCCGCGACGCCTTCCTTGATCTGCCCTTTTTCGGGGCGATGCACCGCTTCCTGCCCGCCCTGTTCCGGTCGCACGGCCATCCGGTGGCCTATGTGCCGGTCAACCACCGCCCGCGGGAACGCGGAGTTTCCAAATACACCAACTGGCGCCGCGGGCTGATCGGCGTGGTCGATCTGCTGGGCGTCTATTGGCTGAAGCGGCGCACCGCGCTGTCGCCCGCGGTCGAAGACCGCTAACCCTCCCTTCCTCCGGACCGGTCGCCGCCCGATGCTCGAACGCGCCATCGCCTGGTACCAGAGTCAAAGCACCGCCGACCTGATCTGGGTCGGCGTCGGCTTTTTTGCGCAGGCGCTCTTCATGATGCGCTTCGTCGTGCAATGGATCGCCAGCGAGCGCGCCCGGCGCAGCATCGTGCCGGACCTCTTCTGGTATTTCTCGATCGGCGGCGGGGTTCTTCTCTTGGCCTATTCGATCCAACGGGGTGATCCGGTGTTCATGTTCGGGCAGGGGCTGGGCCTCATCATCTATTTCCGGAACCTCTACTTCGTCTTGAACAACCGACGGAACGGCGGAGCGGACGGCAACGCGGCGGGCACGCCGTGAGCGCGCTGCCGAACGCCGCGGCCGGCCGCCTGCCGGTCCTGGCCTATCTGGCCCTCGCGGTGATCAGCGTCCTGCTGTTCCTGCCCGGCTTCTTCGATCTGCCGCCCTTCGACCGCGACGAGGCGCGCTTCGCCCAGGCGTCGCACCAGATGCTGGAAAGCGGCGACTATGTCGACATCCGCTTCCAGGACGAGGCGCGCCACAAGAAGCCGGTGGGCATCTACTGGCTGCAGACCGCGGCGACCCGGCTGGTCGACGGGCCAAGCGGGATGCCGAAGGAAATCTGGACCTTCCGCATCCCGTCGTTGATCGGGGCGGTTCTGGCGGTTCTGGCAACGGCCTGGATCGGAGCGCGGATGTTCGGCGGGACGGTCGGGTTCCTCGCCGGGCTGATGATGGCCTCCTGCGTCGTGCTGGGCGTCGAGGCCCGCATGGCGAAGACCGACGCGGTGCTGCTCTCGACCATCGTGATCGGGCAGGCGGCGTTGGCCAGCCTCTATCTGAACCGCCATGCGGAGCGGTCCGGCTGGGCGGCGCCGCTCGCCTTCTGGATCGCCGCGGGGATCGGCATCCTCATCAAGGGACCGATCGTCCTCCTGGTGTCCGGCACCACGGCGCTGGTGCTGGCGGTGCTGGATCGCCGGGCCGGCTGGTTGAAGCGGTTGCGCCCGCTGGTCGGCCTCGCCATCGTGGTCGCCATCGCGGCGCCCTGGCTGATCGCCATCACGGTGAAGACCAAGGGTGCCTTCTTCGCCGAGTCGGTCGGCCACGACATGATGGGCAAGGTGGTGAGCGGGCAGGAGGCGAAGGGGCTGCCGCCCGGCTATTACCTGGGCACCTTCTGGGTGACCTTCGCGCCCTGGTCCTTCCTGGCGCTTCTGGCCGTTCCCTGGGCGTGGCGCCACCGCAAGGGGACGGGGCCGGTGGCGGACGCCGTGCGCTTCTGCGTTGCCTGGATCATCCCGAGCTGGCTGGTCTTCGAGGCGGTGCCGACCAAACTTCTGCACTACACGCTGCCGGTCTTCCCGGCTATCGCCATCCTGACCGCCGCCGCGGCGCGCGAGCATTTCCTGCGCCGCGCCGAGACGCCGCGGTGGGGACTGTTCTCGGTCGCCACCGTTTTCGGGGCCGTCGGCTTCGGTGCCCTGACGGTCGCGGTCGCGGTGATCCCTTATCTGGTCGATGGGCGCGTCGACCCGGTGGCCGTTGCCATGCTGCCGGTGGTGCTGGTGCTGTACGCGTTGGCCGTACGCCTGTTCGCCCAACGCCGGGAGACTCCGGCCTTCGCGGCGGGTCTGGCGGCGGCGGCGGTGCTGTACGCGGGCACCTACGGCGCGGTCCTGCCGGGCATCGACGGCGTGTGGATCAGCCGGCAGGCGGCGCGGACGGTCGCGGCGGTGCGCCCCTGCGTCGACAGCGTGGTTGCCTCCGCCGGCTATTCGGAGCCAAGCCTCGTCTTCCTGCTGGGGACCGACACGCGCCTGACCCATGGGGCGGGCGCCGCCGCCCATCTGGCGGAAAACCCGTCCTGCGGGCTGGCCCTGGTGACGGACCGGGAGGAAACGGAGTTCCGCGCCGCCCTGAAGGGGCCGGAGCCGGTGCCGCTCGGCCGTTTCACCGGCTTCAACTACAACACCGGCAAGCGGCTGACCCTGACGCTTTACGGCGCGGCACGGCCCTGAACGCACCGGAATGGGGTGTCCTCCGGATAGAGGGTGCCGGATGGAGGCTGCGGGCTGAGTAACCCGCCTCCTCCCTGGACATGCGCGGCCGCATCCGGCGGAATCCGTCTTCCACACGCAAACGGATGGAAGGCCGCCGTGTCATGCTTCGAACGATGACTGTAGCGACCCTCGCGGTGCTGGCCTTTGCTGCACCCGCCGAAGCGCAAAGGCAGGAATACCCCTCCTGGGTGTATGAGGAGATGGTCCCGACCGGCCCGCACATGCGCCGCATGGAAGAGGCTCAACCGATCCCCGGGGCGCGGCCGTCCCATTGGGGCGCCATGGGCAACGGCGAGCAGTTCCGCGCCGGTTCGCGCGGCTACGGCACCGATCCGGCCCGCGCCACCCCCTCCTACTCCCGGACCAATTCGCTGACGCCCCCGGTCCGCGACGGGCGTGGCGCGGCAACGGCGGCTCGGCGTGGCGGTGGCGGCGACAATGTGCCGGGCACCCCGCGCGAAGTGACGCTCAATCCGGAGTACAATTTCGAGCGTTGATCGCGGCCTCCTCGGGCCGCCACAGCCAGGCGGCCCCGCGGACCCCGCTCGAATCGCCATGGATGGCTCGGCGGACCGGCGTGTCCAGACTGTCCGTAAAGGCCCAGCGCGCGATGACCGGGGGAAGGGCGGCGTAGAGGAAGTCCAGGTTGGACAGCCCGCCGCCCAGCACAATCACGTCCGGATCCAAGACATTGACGATGCTTGCCAGCCCGCGCCCCAGCCGGTCGACCAGCCGGTCGAGGGTGGCGCGGGCCGCGGCGTCCCCGCGATCCGCCAGCGCCGCGATGGCCTCCGCGGTCAGGTCCGCCCCGGTGACCCGTTGGTGGTTGGCGGCAACGGCAGGGCCGGACACGAAGGTTTCCAGGCAGCCGGACTTGCCGCAATAGCAGGCCGGTCCGGGCCGCTCCTCGTCGGTTGGCCAGGGCAGGGGATTGTGGCCCCATTCGCCGCCGATGGCGTTGCGGCCGCGCAGCGGACGGCCATCCACGACGATTCCCGCCCCGCAGCCGGTGCCGAGGATCGCCGCGAAGACCACGCTGCAGCCGGCGCCGGACCCATCCGCCGCCTCCGATACGGCCAGACAGTTGGCGTCGTTCTCGACCCGCACCGGCCGTTTGAGCGCTTCGGCCAGATCCTGGTCGAACGGCTTGCCGATCAGCCAGGTCGAGTTGGCGTTCTTCACCAGCCCTGTCGCCGGAGAGACGGCGCCGGGAATGCCGATCCCGACGGTGGCTCCCGCCGACCCCGTCGCGCTTTCCAGCCGCGCCACCAGATCGGCGATGGTCCGCACCGTCGCCTCGTAGTCGCCGCGAGGGGTGGGGACGCGGAAACGGGCACGCTCCTCGCCGGCCGCGCCGAGCGCGATCCCCTCCGTCTTCGTGCCTCCGAGGTCGATGCCGATGCGGATGAGCGAAAAGGGGGTATCGGTGCGCTTCATTGGGAAACTGTCCTGATGTGTGGCCTGTGTCACAGATGGACGCCGGGGCTGTTGCAATACTGGGAAAGACCGGCAACCCGCAAGCCAAGCAACCATCCGACCTCACCGGCGACTGCCGGCCACAGGCTGGGACAAATGGTCTTTGCTCGGGCGATATGGGTTGACCGTCTGTCGGGATCTTGTAGAACCAGCGAAGGAGAGGGCGTGATCCGTCGGATTCCGCCCGTCAATCAGGGCCACCGGAGCCGGACCAACGATGAATCGCCAGCGCGCCGCCCATCGCATTCCTTCCTTCACCTTGCGCAGTGCCGCCGCCGTCGGCCTTGCCGTGCTGTTTGCCGGCACCGCGCTGCCGGCCGTCGCCAAGGAGGCGGCGAAGCCGGCTGCTGAAAAAACGGCTGCGAAGGCCACCGCGAAGCCGGCTGCCGCGAAAAGCACTGCTGCCAAGAGCACCGCGAGCAAGCCCGGCGCCTGCTACAGCCGCGCCGAGCACGCCGCGGAGCAGACCATCCGCATGCACACCGAGATGATGGTGGTCGGGCTGACCTGCCAACAGGTAAATCCGGACAAGAAGCCGTTCAACCTGTACCAGGACTTCACCGTCAAGAACCGTTCGCTGATCTCCAACTCGGAAGCGTCGATGATCGACCACTTCCGCAAGAAGGGCGGTGGCAACGCGACGCGGCAGTTCGACATGTTCCGCACCGAACTGGCGAACGAGGTCAGCCGCCGCGCTGCGGTGATCGGCACCGGCCTCTATTGCGCCAACTTCGTTGACCGCTCCAAGGCGGCGATGGACCTGACGGCGGACGACATCCGCGTCCTGACCGCCGATGAAAAAAGCGCCGGCCTGATGCATTTGTCGTCAAAGCCGTTGTGCGATGTCCAAGTCGTCAGCAACCCGGACGTGAACTACGACGTTGCCCAAGCCCCCGCCTCGCGCAGCGGCGGCGCGGCGACCGCGTCCAAGTCCACCGGCAAGGCGACGGCCAAGGCGCCGGGGAAGCCCAAGGAGCCGGCGAAGGCCCAGGTGGTCTCCGCCAAGCGCTGACCGGCCAGTATCGATGGTGAGGCCGGACGTCATGGATTGACCGGCATCATGCATCGCAGCAGTGGCACAGTTGTTGCGAAGCCCTCTTCACCACAGTGAAGAGGGCTTTTTTCATGCGATGCATTCGCTATGGTAGAAGGCAAGCGCAAAGTTCACGGAACTGACATGAATCGATATTGCAAATTCTCGGAAAATTGGTATTACCGCAGATAGAGTGCGGGTTTGCCCTCTTGCTCTGTTGAGAGCCGCTGGGCTAACGTTCCGCTCACACAACAATCTTGGCCCCGCGCTCAAGAGCCCGGGTAAGCCAATTCGGGGAGTGGCACTTCACGTGACTGGTGTACGAGCGCGCTTGTCTCGCTCGCCGAAGCCTGCGCATCGCGCCGAGGCGAGGTAAGACAATGGAATATTTTCTTCAGCAGTTGATCAATGGCCTGTCGCTGGGCGCCATCTATGGCCTCATCGCGATCGGATACACGATGGTGTATGGCATCATCGGCATGATCAATTTCGCCCACGGCGAGATCTACATGATCGGCGCCTTCGTGGCCCTCATCACCTTTCTGGCCATCGGGAGCCTGGGGATCACCTGGGTTCCGCTGGCCCTTCTCGTCATGCTGGTCGCATCGATGCTGTTCACCGCCGTCTACGGATGGACGGTGGAGCGCATCGCCTATCGCCCGCTGCGCAGCTCGCCGCGTCTGGCGCCGCTGATCTCGGCGATCGGCATGTCGATCTTCCTGCAGAACTACGTGCAGATCCTGCAGGGCGCCCGCAGCAAGCCGCTGCAGCCGATCCTGCCGGGCAACCTGACCCTGATGGACGGGGCGGTGTCGGTCAGCTACGTGCGTCTGGCGACGATCGTCATCACGATCGCCCTGATGTACGGCTTCACCCAGCTCATCACCCGGACCTCGCTCGGCCGCGCCCAGCGCGCGTGCGAGCAGGACAAGAAGATGGCGGGCCTGCTGGGCGTCAACGTCGACCGCGTCATCTCCCTGACCTTCGTCATGGGCGCCGCCCTGGCTGCTGTGGCGGGCATGATGGTCCTGCTGATCTACGGCGTGATCGACTTCTACATCGGCTTCCTGGCCGGCGTTAAGGCCTTCACCGCCGCGGTGCTCGGTGGCATCGGCTCGCTGCCGGGCGCCATGCTGGGCGGCGTGGTCATCGGCCTGATCGAAGCCTTCTGGTCGGGCTACATGGGCAGCGAATGGAAGGACGTGGCGACCTTCACGATCCTCGTGCTCGTCCTGATCTTCCGTCCGACCGGCCTGCTGGGCCGTCCGGAAATCGAGAAGGTGTGAGGCCATGACCGCGATTTCCATGTCTTCGCCGCGGGCCATCGCCTGGCCCGCGATCCTGAAGGAGGCGGCGATGACCGCCTTCGTCGCCCTTCTCTTGACAATCCCGCTGGTCGGCCTGCGCACGGTGGACCGCCCCACCGGCCTCGGGCTGGAGACCCGCTGGAACGAGGTGGCCGCCGCCGTCGGTCTGGTCTTCCTCGGCCGTCTCGGCCTCTGCCTGATCCGCGAGGGCCACGCAGTCACCGTCCTGGTCCTGGCCGCCGCCGCCACTGCGGCCGGCTTCTTCATCGCCATGCCGACGGAGGCCTTGCGGGTCATCCTGATCGCCGGTGGCGCCGTCATCGCGATCCGCGCCATCCTGGCGATCCGAACCGGCCGCTCCAAGCTGTCGCAGGCGGAGCGCGACAAGCGGATGGACCACATCGCGGCGCAGGTGCAGCACGCCTCCCGCTGGCTCGGTCCGATCGCCGTCGTCGTGGCGCTGGCCTTCCCGTTCACGCCGCTGGCCGACCGCCAACTGCTGGACATCGGCATCCTGCTGCTGACCTACGTCATGCTGGGCTGGGGGCTGAACATCGTGGTCGGCCTCGCCGGTCTGCTCGACCTCGGCTATGTGGCCTTCTACGCGGTGGGCGCCTACTCTTACGCGCTGCTGGCCCATTATTTCGGCTTCAGCTTCTGGGTCTGCCTGCCGCTGGCCGGTTTCCTGGCGGCGATGTCGGGTGTGCTGCTGGGCTTCCCGGTCCTGCGTCTGCGCGGCGATTATTTCGCCATCGTGACGCTGGGCTTCGGCGAGATCATCCGCATCATCCTGATCAACTGGTACCAGTTCACCGGCGGCCCCAACGGCATCTCCGGCATCCCGCGCCCGAGCTTCTTCGGCCTCGCCGACTTCACGCGGACTCCGGCGGAGGGCACCGCGGCCTTCCATGAGATGTTCGGCCTGGAGTTCAGCCCGCTGCACCGGATCATCTTCCTCTATTACCTGATCCTGGTGCTGGCCCTGGTGGTGAACCTGTTCACCATGCGCGTCCGCAAGCTGCCGCTGGGCCGCGCCTGGGAGGCGCTGCGCGAGGACGACATCGCCTGCGCCTCGCTGGGGATCAACCGCACGAACATGAAGCTGGCGGCCTTCGCCATCGCGGCGATGTTCGGCGGCTTCGCCGGGTCCTTCTTCGCCACCCGTCAGGGCTTCATCAGCCCGGAGAGCTTCACCTTCATCGAATCGGCGATCATCCTCGCCATCGTGGTGCTGGGCGGCATGGGCAGCCAGATCGGCGTCGTCGTGGCCGCCTTTCTGGTCATCGGCCTGCCGGAAGCCTTCCGTGAACTGGCCGACTACCGCATGCTGGCGTTCGGCATGGGCATGGTGCTGATCATGCTGTGGCGTCCGCGCGGCCTGTTGGCCCACCGCGACCCGACCATCCTCCTGCACGGCCGTCCCAAGGGCGGAGCCGGCGGTCCCGCCGCGGGCACCGCCGCCGCCGGCGGCCAGGGCATCGCCGGGGGGAGCGCGAAGTGATGACGACCCAATCCATGACCACCACGCCCCTGCTCACGGTCGAACACCTCACCATGCGCTTCGGCGGCCTGGTGGCGGTCAACGACGTCTCCTTCGCGGCCAACAACGGCGAGATCACCGCGATCATCGGCCCGAACGGCGCCGGCAAGACCACGCTGTTCAACTGCATCACCGGCTTCTACACCCCCACGGTGGGCCGGCTGACGCTGCGCCACGCCGACGGGAAGGAGTTCCTGCTGGAGCGGATGCCGGGCTACCGCATCTCGCAGAAGGCCAGCGTCGCCCGCACCTTCCAGAACATCCGCCTGTTCGGCGGCATGAGCGTCCTGGAGAACCTGATCGTCGCCCAGCACAACAAGCTGATCCGCGCCTCGGGCTTCTCCATCGCCGGCCTGCTCGGCCTGCCGTCCTACACGAGGACGGAGCGGGAGGCGGTCGATCTGGCCAAATACTGGCTGGACCGCGTCCGCCTTCTGGAGTTCGCGGACTGGGAAGCGGGCAATCTCCCCTACGGCGCCCAGCGCCGGCTGGAGATCGCCCGCGCTATGTGCACGGAGCCGGTGATGCTCTGCCTGGACGAGCCGGCGGCGGGCCTCAACCCGCGCGAGTCGGGTGAACTGGCCGATCTGCTCACCTACATCCGCGACGAGCACAAGATCGGCGTCCTGCTGATCGAGCATGACATGAGCGTGGTGATGACCATTTCCGACCATGTCGTGGTGCTGGATTACGGGCGGAAGATTTCCGACGGGGATCCGGCCTTCGTGAAGAATGACCCGGCGGTGATCCGCGCCTATCTGGGCGAGGAAGAGGACGAGGAACTGCCGCCGGAGATCAAGGCTGACCTGCCAGAGGTCGCCAAGCGAGCCGAGGAGGGGGCCTGAGCCATGCTGAAGGTATCGGGCATCCACACCTTCTACGGCGCCATCGAGGCGCTGAAGGGAGTCGACATCGAGATCGGGGCCGGCGAGATCGTCTCGCTGATCGGCGCCAACGGAGCCGGAAAGTCCACGCTTCTCATGACCATCTGCGGCAGTCCGCGCGCCCGCATGGGCCGGATCACCTTCGAGGGGCAGGACATCACGCAGATGCCCACCTACGAGCTGGTCCGCCTGGGCATCGCCCAGTCGCCGGAAGGCCGCCGGATCTTCCCGCGCATGAGCGTGCTGGAGAACCTGCAGATGGGCTCCATCACCGCCAAGCCGGGCAGCTTCGCCAACGAGCTGGAGCGGGTGCTGACGCTGTTCCCGCGCCTGAAGGAGCGCATCAGCCAGCGCGCCGGCACCATGTCGGGCGGCGAGCAGCAGATGCTGGCCATCGGCCGCGCGCTGATGAGCCAACCGCGGCTGCTGCTTCTCGACGAGCCGTCGCTGGGCCTCGCCCCGCTGGTGGTGAAGCAGATCTTCCAGGCGGTGAAGGACATCAACCGCGAACAGAAGATGACCGTGTTCATGGTCGAGCAGAACGCCTTCCATGCGTTGAAGCTCGCCCACCGCGGCTACGTGATGGTCAACGGCAAGGTCACCATGTCGGGGACCGGTGCGGAACTGCTGGCGAACGAGGAAGTTCGCTCGGCCTATCTGGAGGGAGGTCACTGATGGACGGCGTTCTCGGGTCCTCTCTGCCGGTCTTCCTGGGCCTGACGGTCCTGGTGTTCGGCGGCTGCGGCGTTCTGACCGGCCAGACCCTGGCCGAGGGCTGGAAGCCGCTGTCGAGCGCCATCGCCTACTCCGTCCTGCTGGGCTTGGGCGACCGCTTCCTGGTCTGGGGCCTGTTCGGCGGCCAGCTCCTGTCGGTGTATGGATTCGTGGTGCACACCCTGGTGATCGGCGCGATCACCCTGACCACGTACCGCATTTCGATGGCGCGCCGGATGGTGTCCCAGTATCCTTGGCTGTACGAGCGTTCGGGTCCCTTCGGGTGGCGCGAGCGCGTCGGTGGAACGCTCGCCCAGTGATTGCGAATTCCATGGGTCCGATCGGGACTGGGACGCGGGTGAAACTGTCGCACTTGGCGATGATCGGACTATAGTGGAACCTTGTCGGCACCGGCGCCCCCAGCCCTTGGGGGACCGGTGAAAAGGCCCCGGCGGGGCCGGCGTACGACTCATAACAGGGAGCCAACGAAACTATGAACTACAAGCTTTCCCTCCTCGTTGCGGTTGCGGCGACCGCTATGACCGCCTCGGTGGCGAAGGCCGACATCGCGGTGGCGACCGCCGGCCCGATCACCGGCCAGTACGCCACCTTCGGCGAGCAGATGAAGAAGGGCATGGAGCAGGCGGTTGCCGACATCAACGCCGCCGGCGGTGTCCTGGGTCAGAAGCTGAAGCTGGAAGTGGGCGATGACGCCTGCGACCCGAAGCAGGCCGTCGCCGTGGCGAACCAGCTCGCCAAGGCGGGCGTCAAGTTCGTCGCCGGCCACTTCTGCTCGGGCTCCTCGATCCCGGCCTCGCAGGTCTATGCCGAGGAAGGCGTCCTGCAGATCTCCCCGGCCTCGACCAACCCGAAGCTGACCGAGCAGGGCCTGAAGAACGTTCTGCGTGTCTGCGGCCGTGACGACCAGCAGGGCCAGATCGCCGGCAAGTATCTGCTCGACAACTACAAGGGCAAGAACGTCGCGATCCTGCACGACAAGTCGGCCTACGGCAAGGGACTCGCCGACGAGACGCAAAAGGCGCTGAACGCCGGCGGCCAGAAGGAGAAGGTCTACGAAGCCTACACGGCGGGTGAGAAGGACTACTCGGCGCTGGTGTCCAAGCTGAAGCAGGAGGCCGTCGACGTCGTCTATGTCGGTGGCTACCACACCGAGGCCGGCCTGCTGGCCCGCCAGATGAAGGATCAGGGCCTGAACGCTCCGATCGTGTCGGGCGACGCGCTGGTGACCAACGAGTATTGGGCGATCACCGGTCCGGCCGGCGAGAACACCATGATGACCTTCGGTCCGGAT
Organism: Azospirillum sp. UFLA03-27; assembly: GCF_059803775.1. Classification (NCBI taxonomy): domain Bacteria; kingdom Pseudomonadati; phylum Pseudomonadota; class Alphaproteobacteria; order Rhodospirillales; family Azospirillaceae; genus Azospirillum; species Azospirillum sp. UFLA03-27. The sequence goes on from NZ_JAUQTX010000050.1 coordinate 13,671, forward strand.
CCGCGCGAGATGCCGGAAGCCAAGGAAGCCGTGGAGAAGTTCCGCAAGGCTGGCTATGAGCCGGAGGGTTACACCCTCTACACCTACGCCGCCCTGCAGATCTGGGCGGAGGCGGCCAAGCAGGCCAACTCGACCGACTCGGCCAAGATCGCCGACGTTCTGCGCAAGAACAGCTACAACACGGTGATCGGCAAGATCGGCTTCGACGCCAAGGGCGACGTGACCTCGCCGGCCTATGTCTGGTACCGCTGGAACAACGGTCAGTACGCCCAGGTCAAGTAAGCCGGGGCCTACGTCCCGGACGTACGATCTGGTTTCCTCAGGGAAATGAAGTCGTGCAAAGGCCCGGCGGGAAACCGCCGGGCCTTTTGCGTGGCGTGGTGCCTGCGGTGTAGTTCAGAGGGTGGCCGGCTGCACCGTCATCGAAGGAGCCATTGGAGGGGACGTCGGAGGAGGGGCCAAAGCCGGGGAGCGCTCCGCCAGAAGCCTCTCCGAGGTGTTCATCACGTCGCGCCAGAAGGCGGCGGCGCGCAGGTTGTTCGCAGCCGTGAGTTCGACGAGGCGGACGCGGCTGATGCGGATGGCGGACTCGCCCAGTTCTTCCACGAGGCGGGTCGCGAACAGGAGCACGTCGTGATCGATTTTCATGACGGTATCAACACGCCGGATCGGCGGTTTGTTCCGCAGGTGCGAAGGAGGTTGTTGCAGCACCGCTACATCACGGCTTCGGTATGCGTGGCGCGCACAACGGACACTCGCCAACCGGGGGCGGTTTGGTGTTTGAATGGTCCGCCGTATCCGCAAGGTTGGCGGGTTTGACGTTTTTGGGTTTTGGAGATCGGATATGCGCAGAAAGCGCGAAGTCGTTGAAGGCCAGATGTTCCGCAAACTGGGTCCCGGCGGTGGCATCTGGCAGGTGATCGCCATCCGCAAGGATGGGTTGGGCACCCAGCACGCCCAGCTTCAGCGGTCCGACGACCACAAGACCCTGAAAACCCTGGCGGTTTCTGCCCTTCTTGACCCCACCCAATTCGAAATGGTCGCCGAACCGCAGGACTGAACGGGACGCCGGCGCCGGTTGCGCCGGCCTCTTACCAATGACGTCGTGGGTGTGTGCCCCTGCCGAAGGCGGGGTACTTTTGTGTGTCTGGGTTTGTTTGTGTTAACCGCAAACATACCCCAAAGGTCATGTCTCCCATCCAATGGGGTTAGGAAGAATTCAGCGTGCGATTGCTTTGTTCTCGAAGGAATATGAAGAGTGCGACGAACGTTCGGGTAATGCAGAAATGCAACATCTCTGTGCATCTTGTCGCAGAGGACTTGTGACGGTGGGTGGTAGCTGATATCTCGAAGTCATGACGTTTCAACCGCCGACGGAATGCGGCGGGCTCGCCCGATCGAAGGCTGGAGTCACCAGACACCCGCCCTTCGAACGGTTCGCTTCGACAGCCCCGGCAACGCCGTGCACAAAGGAAAGAAGAAAATGACTCTGCGTGGGATTCTGTTCGGAACGGCGCTCGCGGCGATGCTGCCGACCGCCGCCATGGCCGCGACCGAGGGCTTTTACGTCGGCGCCGGCGCCGGCGTGAACTGGACGCGCGATGCCGATCTGCGCTTCGAGAACACCCCGACGGACGCCAGCACCAGCTTCAAGCTGGGCGGCATCGGCGACATCTCCGCCGGCTACGCGACCGCCGCCGGCCCGCGCGCCGAGCTGGAGTTCGCCTGGCGCTGGCGCAACGCGATCGACAGCACCGACAGCTCCAACGCGGCGGTGAACGGTCTGGGTGGCAAGGCCAGCTCGCTCGCCTTCATGGGCAACGTCCTGTACGACATCAACACCGGAACCGCCTTCACGCCCTACATCGGCGTCGGCGCCGGTATCGCCCAGGTCCGTCTGGATCTCGGCGGTTTCGATGACCGCGACTGGGTGTTCGCCTACCAGGGCATCGCCGGCGTGTCCTACGCCCTGAGCCAGAACCTGGCCCTGACGCTGGATTACCGTTACTTCGCGACGCTCGATCCGAAGTTCGATCTGGGCGGCCCGGCCGGCCTCGCCAGCTCCACTGTGAAGGGCGAGTACCAGAACCACACCATCATGGCCGGCCTGCGCTACACCTTCGGCGCTCCGGCGGCGGCCCCCGCGGCGGCCCCCATCGCTCCGGCGGCTCCGGTGCAGGCGCAGCCGCAGTCGGAGTATCTGGTGTTCTTCGACTGGGACAAGGCCAACATCACCGCGGCGTCCGACAAGATCATCGGCGATGCCGCCGCCTCGGCCGGCCAGGTGCGGGCAGTCAGCATCCATGTGGTCGGCCACACCGACACCTCGGGCTCGCCGGCCTACAACCAGCGGCTCTCGCTGCGCCGCGCCGACGCGGTGAAGAACGCGCTGGTCGGCAAGGGCGTCGCCGCCAACCAGATCACCGTCGAGGGCAAGGGCGAAACCCAGCTCCTGGTGAACACCGGTGCGAACGTCCGCGAACCGTCGAACCGCCGCGCGCAGATCCTCATCCGCGTGCAGTGATCCGGTAGGCCGCCGGTCCCGTACGGGACCGGTCGGCACGGTCAGGACCGGGAGAAGGGCGCCGCCTCCGCGGCGCCTTTTTCGCATCTGCGGCAGAAGCACGCGCGGCATTGCGGAATCATGCATCAATTGTGGCGTGAAACCTCCTGTCGGCGTATGAGGTTCATACCGGAAGCCGCACTTTGGTTTGAGACGACCGAGTCCGGTCCGGTCCCAGCGGACCCTGTCCCATTGGGTCGTCTCCACCAGCCGCCTCCGCCGAAGCAGGGTTGTCATGCAGGTATTGATCGCCGACGATCACTCCATCGTTCGCAGTGGCCTGACCCATCTGGTCGGTGAGTTGGACGAACAGGCCAACGTGGCGGCGGCGACCAGCTTCGGCCAACTGACGCAACTGCTGGACCAAGGACCTTACGACCTCGTCATCATGGACCTGCGCATGCCGGGCCTCGGTGGGCTGGACGATGTGGAGGCGGTGGTGAAGCGCGTGGCGCCGGTGCCGGTCGTCGTCTTCTCGATGATCGACTCGCCGGACGAGATGCGCGCCGTGCTGTCGCGCGGGGTGCGGGCCTTCATCCCGAAGTCCACCGACGACGTTCTGGTCGTGAACATCCTGCGGCTGGTCATGGCCGGCGGGTCCTACGTTCCGCCGGTGCTCGGCATGCCGGGGATCGCCCAGACGCCGGCTGCGGCGAAGCCGCATGAGCCGAGCGTCTTCGACGGCATGACCCGCCGCCAGCTGGAGGTTCTCGATCTGCTGGCCCAGGGGCTGTCGAACCAGGAGATCGGGGAGCGGCTGGGCCTGAACCTGTCCACCGTCAAGACCCACGTCACCGGCGTGCTGAAGGCGCTCGGTGTGGGCAGCCGGACCCAGGCTGTGCTGCTGGTCAAGGAATCAGGCCGCGACCGTCTCGTGTAGGCTGCGGACCAGGGGTACCCCCACGGCGAACACCGTTCCGCGCCCTTCGACGGAGCGAAGCTCCAGCGGGTGGCCGAGCAGCCGGGCCAGCCGGTCGACGATGGCCAAGCCCAACCCGATCCCCTCACTGCGGTCGCGGTCGGGCCGGTCGAGCTGGACGAATTCCTCGAAAATGCGCCGGCGGTCGGCCTCGGCGATGCCTCGGCCCGTGTCGTAGACCTCGATCCACGCCGTGCCGCCGCGGTGCCGGCACCCCATCAGCACGCCGCCCCGCTCGGTGTAGCGCACCGCGTTGGTGAGCAGGTTGCGCAGGATGCGTTCCAGAAGGAACGGGTCGGTCCGCACGGAGAGGTCCGTCGGCACGACGCGCAACCGCAGCCCCTTGTCCTCGGCGATCCCGGTGAACTCCGCCTCCAACTGGTCAAACAGGACGGACAGCTCGATGTCGGCGGGCTTCGGCTCGACCACGCCGGATTCCAGCTTCGAGATGTCCAGGATGGCATTCAACAGGTCGTGCATGGACCGTTGGGCCAGCCGCAGATCCTTCACCAGCGCCAGTGCGCGGGGCTTGTCGAGCTGCCGCTCCAGCATGCCGGTGAACATGTTGATCGCCTGAAGGGGCTGCTTCAGGTCGTGCCCGGCGTGGGCGAGGAAACGCGACTTCGCCAGATGGGCCTGCTCCGCCGCGACCTTCGCGGTGTGCAGTTCGGCGGTGCGGGCGCGCACCTGCGCCTCCAGCGTGACGTTGGTCTGCTCCAGCGCCTGGGTCATGCGGGTGATGTCCGCGAACTGGCGTTCCACCTGTCGCACCATCGGGCGGAAGATCACCAGAACCTCGGCGCATAGGGTCAGCAGCGTCAGAATCAGGGCGGCGAAGCCCAGATTGTGCAGGGTGGTGAAGCCACGCTCGCCCGCCTCCTGGTAGCGCGCCACCATGTCCTCCAACCCCGCCAACAGCGGGCCGAGCGCTTGGTGAGTGACGAGGTCGGCCTCGGGCATGTCGGGGGGCAGGCCGGCGGGACCGGCGGCGATCACGGCGCGGAGCGCGGCGATGTGGCGGAGAACCAGATCGTTCAGCGGCTCCGGTCCGTCGAAATAGAGGCGGCGCACATCCTTGCCCATGGCCGGCCCCTCATCGGTGCCGGTCAGGCGGCGGTGTGCGCTCTCGAACATGTCGGTCGCCTCGGCCAGGCGGCCGGTCAAAGCGCTCCGCTCGGCATCGGTCGGGGCGTTGCGGAGTTGCTCCACCAGCAGTGCGGTGCGCTGGGACAGCATGCGCTGGCGGCCCGAGATGTTCACCACCTCCAGCATGTCGGCGTGCTGGTCGATGACCCGCTCGGTCATGACGAAGCCGGCCAGCGTGCACAGCGCGATCACTCCGAGCGCCAGCCCGTAGCGTAGCGTCATCCAGCGCGCCGTGGTGTTGCCGATGGGGACCATGCCGTCCGTCCTTCCGGTGCGGTGCGGACCTTGACGATGGTCAAGGTCGGGTGGTGAACGAAAGGTCAGTGTACCGCCATCACCGATGCCCGGCATTCGCGAATGCGGCAATGACCGTGCAATGGAATAGGATTGGGGGAGGGCGACCGTCATGGCGATCAGTCGCGCGGATCTGTTCCGGGGGCGTTTCCGCTCCGAACCGGGGCCGTCCCAGCCGCCAGCAGCGCCTTCCCAGGCATTGGAAGCGCGCATCGGCGCGGGCTGCCTGTCCTACAGCGGAACCGACTGCCGAATGTGCGGCGACCATTGCGACCACGGTGCAATCCGCTTCCGGCCGCTGGGCCGCGGCCGCTGGCTGCCGATCATCGAGGAGGGGGGCTGCACCGGTTGCGGCGACTGTGCGGGCGTGTGCCCGGTCAAGGCCGTGACCATGGAGGCGGTGGCCGCCTGAGATTGCGGCCGGATCAAGGGAACGCTGCTTCTAAACCCTCTGTTGGTAAGGCGGATTCATCCCCTGTCTGCCAACGGAGAGACACATGTGGTGGCGTAACGTAACGCTGGTCTATGCCGCGGCCTTTACGGCCATCGGCATACTGGGCTTCATTCCGACCTTCCTGTCCCCACCCCCGGAAGGCATGACCCTCGCCGTCGAATCCTTCCATGGCTATCTGCTCGGGCTGTTCCCGGTGAACCTGCTGCACAACATCGTGCATCTCCTGTTCGGCCTGTGGGGTTTCTTCGCCTACTTCTCCAGCCGTCTGGCTTCGCGCAGCTATCTGCGCAGCGTGGCCGTGGCCTATGCCGTCCTGACCGTCCTCGGCTTCATTCCGGGTCTGAACACGCTGTTCGGGCTGGTGCCGCTGCACGGCAACGACATCTGGCTGCACGCCGTCCTCGCAATCGTGGCCGGCTATGTCGGCTTCATGGTGCACGAGACGGAGGCCGGCACGGAGAAGCGCGCCGAGTGGCGGGCGTAACGGCCCGGCGGCCCGGCTGTCAGGCCGGGTCGTCTCCTTGAAAGCCGCAGGCGGCGAGCGCCGCGCGCATGTGAGGCGGAACCGGCGCCACCGCGCCGACCGCTTCGCGGGAGGGGTACAGGGGGAGCGAAATGGCCCGCGATTGCAAATGCAGCGGATGCCCCTCCGGACCGCCATATTGCGGATCGCCCAGCAGCGGGCAGCCCAGCGCCGTGGCGCAATGCACGCGAATTTGGTGCGTGCGCCCGGTGTGCGGCTTCAACTCCAGCCATGTGGTGCCGTCGCCGCGACCGAGGACCCGGTAATCGGTAATGGCGCTTTGCCCGTCGTCGGCCACGACGATGCGCCAGCCGCCGCTCTTGTTGGTCACCTTCTTCAGCGGCAGTTCGATCCGCCCCTGCTCCTCCGGCGGGGTGCCGGCAACGACCGCCCAATAGGTCTTGTCGACCTTGCCGTCCTGAAACAGCTTGCCCAGCTTGCGCAGGGCCTTCGGGTGCCGCCCCAGGATCAGGCAGCCGGAGGTGTCGCGGTCCAGCCGGTGGGCGAGCCCCGGCGGCTTCGGAAAGCCGAAGCGCAGGGCGTCGAAGTGGCGTTCCAGGTTTGGACCGCCGCCTGGCCCGGCGTGGACGGGCAGGCCGGCGGGCTTGTCGATGATGAGCATGAGCCCATCGCGGTAGAGCACGCGGGCCTGGATTTGTTCGGGTGTCATGCCGGCGTCAGCCTCAGGCGCGTGAAAGGAGAAATGCGCAAGTCACCCCTGTGCCGACACCACCTCGCCGTGGCGGGTGCAGGATGCCTCCGCCAGCGCCACGAAGGGCTCGGTCACGTCGTCCGGCTGGGCCAGCTTGGTCTGGTCCTCGCCGGGGAAGGCCTGCATGCGCAGCTTGGTCGCCACGATGCCGGGATCGACCAGATTGACGCGCAGGTTTGACGAGGCGATTTCCATCGCGTAGGTCTTCACCATCACCTCCAGCGCCGCCTTGCTGGCCCCGTACGGGCTCCAGTAGGGGTAGGGCGCGTTCGCGGCGCCCGAGGTCACGAAGATGGCGCGCCCCGCGTCGGACGCGCGCAGCAGGCGGTCGAAGGAACGGATCAGGCGGAAGTTGGCCGTGACGTTCACGTCCATCACGCGCTGCCACAGCTTCGGATCGTAATGGGCGACTGGCCCCAGCGCTTCCAGGACGCCGGCGTTGCTGACCAGGATGTCGAGCTTCCCGAACCGCTCGAAGATCGAGTAGCCAAGCTGGTCGATCTTGTCGAACTGCCGCAGGTCCAGCGGGACCAGCGTGGCGTTCCGGCCGGTGGCCTGGAAGATTGCGTCGTCGGTCTCCTCCAGACCGCCGACGGTGCGGGCGGCGAGGATGACGTGGGCGCCTTCGGCGGCGAAGCGCTTGGCGACGGCGGCGCCGATGCCGCGCGAGGCACCGGTGATGAGGGCGGTGCGGCCGGAAAGACGGGACATGGCGGCGACTCGACGATGTTCGGTAGCGGGATTGGCAAACGGGCCGGTCCGCTGGGTTGCGGCCGGCCCGTCGCGGCGGCGGTCAGGCGGTCAGGCGCGGATGCGGACGTTCGCCTCGACCGGCGGGTGGTCCAGCGCATCGGTCAGCGCGATCGGATAGTCGCCGGTGAAACAGGCGTCGCAGAAGGTCAGATTCTGCGGGTCGCGGCGCTCCGCACCCATGGCGCGGTAGAGACCGTCCAGGGAGATGAAGGCGAGGCTGTCGGCCTGGATGAAGTCGCGCATCTCCTCCACCGACATGCGGTGGGCGAGCAGCTTGCTCTGTTCCGGCGTATCGATGCCGTAGAAGCAGGGGTGCGAGGTCGGCGGGCTGGAAATGCGCATGTGCACCTCTTTCGCCCCGGCGGCGCGCACCATCTCGACGATCTTCTTGGAGGTCGTGCCGCGCACGATGCTGTCGTCCACCAGCACCACCCGCTTGCCCTCAATCATGGCGCGGTTGGCGTTGTGCTTCAGCTTCACGCCCAGATGGCGGATCTGGTCGGTCGGCTCGATGAAGGTGCGGCCGACATAATGGTTGCGGATGATGCCCAGTTCGAAGGGCACGCCGCTCTGCGTGGCATAGCCGAGGGCCGCAGGCACGCCGCTGTCGGGAACCGGCACCACCACGTCGGCCTCGATCCCCGATTCGCGGGCCAGCTCGGCGCCGATCCGCTGGCGGGCGTTGTAGACGGAGGATCCCTCCATCACGCTGTCGGGACGCGCGAAGTAGATGTATTCGAAGATGCAGAAGCGGCGGCCCTGCGGCTGGAAGGGGCGCAGGCTCTGCACGCCCTGCTCGTTCAGAACGACCATCTCGCCCGGCTCAACGTCGCGCACATAGTCGGCGCCGACGATGTCCAGGGCGCAGGTCTCGCTGGTCACGATGTAGGTATCGCCAAGCTTTCCCAGGACCAGAGGGCGGACGCCCAGCGGGTCACGCACGCCGATCACCTCGTTCGGGGTCAGCGCCACCAGGGAGAAGGCGCCTTCGACCTGCCGCACCGCCTCGATCAGACGGTCGACCGGCGAGCCGCCGCGGGCGATGGCCATCAGATGGACGATGGTCTCGGTGTCGGTGGTGGACTGGAACAGGCAGCCGCGGCGGACGAGCTGGCGGCGCAGCGTGTGCGCGTTGGTCAGGTTGCCGTTGTGGGCCAGCGCGAAGCCGCCGAACTCGAAGTCGGCGTAGAGCGGCTGGACGTTGCGGATCGTCGTATCGCCCGTGGTGGCGTAGCGGACGTGGCCAATGGCCTGCGGGCCCTTCAGCTTGCCGATGATGGCTTCCGACGAGAAATGATCGCCGACGAGGCCCAGCGTGTGTTCCAGATGGAAGCGGTCGCCGTCGTGGCTGACGATACCGCAGGCTTCCTGGCCGCGATGCTGCAGCGCATGCAGGCCGAGCGCGGTGATGGCCCCCGCCTGCGGATGGCTGTGGATGCCGAACACGCCGCACTCCTCGCGCAGCTTGTCGTCGTCGAACGGATGCGTCGTCAGCATCGGAAGATCCTCGTCATACACAGCATCACCAAAGGGCATTGCCCCGGCGGCCTCTTTGCCAGCGGGGCGTTACTCACAGGCACTCTGCACCATGCGGCGTTCAGCGTGCGTTCTGGATCAGTCGCTCAAGGTCGCCGCGGTCCCGGTCCTTATAGCCGGTATCGGATTGCGACGCACCACCGGTCTTCGGCGCTCCGGGCACCGGCGTGGACAGGCGGTCCAGCGCTTCCTTGGCCTCCACCGCCTGCCGCGCGCGCTCCCGCGCCATGTCCATCTGGCCCAGCCCGTCCTTGCGCAGCGACTCCGGCATCACCTCGTAGATCATGGCGGCGCCCGACAGCAGCATCGGCCGGGTCTTGGCGCTCTGCAGCCAAGCCGGATGCTCCGCCGGGTTCGGCACCAGCCAGGCGAAGAAGAGATAGGCGACGGAGGCGAGGATTGCACCCTTCAGCAGGCCGAAGACGAAGCCCAGCGAGCGGTCGAGCGCCGAAAGGCCGGAATTCTGTACCCCGCGCGACACGACGCGGCCCAGGATTGTCAAAACCACAAGGCTGACGACGAACAGCGCCACCGCCGACGCGGCGTAGGCGGCCATCTCGACGTGGATGTAGGTCTGCGCGATGGGCAGAACGTGGGGCAGGGCGTTCAGCGTGATCAGCGCCGCGCCCACCCAGGCCGCGACCGACAGCACCTCGGCCACCATGCCGCGGGTGAAGGCCAGCAGGGCCGACAGCAGAAGCACCACGATGACGGCCAGATCCGCCGGGTTGATCGGGAAGGTGTCCATAACGCCGCTACGCCTCGTGCGCTTTCGCTTCAGATGCTCGTCTCAAATCAGACGCTCTAATCCCGGCCGCGCGGCGGACGGGGTCCCGATCCGGCCTGGAACAGCGGCAGCAGTTCGCTGAGCTGCTGCAGTTCGACCGATTTCAGGCCGGTATCGCCGCGCCCCGGCTTCTTGCCGTTCCGTCTAGCCGGAAAGATCGCCGTTGAAAACCCCAGCTTCGCGGCTTCCTTCAGCCGGGCGTCGCTCTGGCCCACGGCGCGCACCTCGCCCGACAGGCCGATCTCGCCGAAGACCACGGCGTCGGCGGGCACCGGCTCCCCGGTCAGGGAGGAGACGAGCGCCGCGGCGACCGCGAGGTCCGCCGCCGGTTCGGTGATGCGCAGCCCGCCGGCCACGTTGAGATAGACGTCGTTGGCGCCGATCTGCACACCGCAGCGCGCCTCCAGCACCGCCAGGACCATGGCGAGCCGCGCCGAGTCCCAGCCGACCACCGCGCGCCGCGGCGTGCCGAGCGGGGAGGGGGCGACCAGCGCCTGGACCTCCACCAGCACCGGGCGGGTGCCCTCCATGCCGGCGAAGACCGCGGCGCCCGACACGTCGCCGCGCCGTTCCGCCAGGAACAGGGCGGAGGGGTTGGCGACCTCGCCCAGCCCGCCGTCGGTCATCTCGAACACGCCGATCTCGTCCGTCGCGCCGAAGCGGTTCTTCACCGCGCGCAGGATGCGGAACTGGTGGCCGCGCTCGCCTTCGAAATAGAGCACCGTGTCCACCATGTGCTCCAGCACGCGGGGACCGGCGATGGTGCCTTCCTTGGTGACGTGGCCGACCAGCAGCAGGACGCAGCCGCGCCGCTTGGCCACGCGGATCAGCTCCTGCGCGCTCGCCCGGACCTGGGCGACGGTGCCGGGGGCGCTGTCCAGATTGTCCACATACATGGTCTGGATCGAATCGATGACGACCACCTCCGGCCCGTCCGTTCCGTCGAGCGAGGCGACGATGTCGCGCACGCTGGTCGCCGAGGCGAGTTGGACCGGTGCGGCGGCGCAGCCCAGCCGGACGGCGCGCAGGCGGACCTGATCCACCGCTTCCTCGCCGGAGACGTAAGCGCAGCGGTGTTCCTGCGACAGCCGGGCCATCGCCTGGAGAAGTAGGGTCGACTTGCCGATGCCGGGATCGCCGCCGATCAGGATCGCCGATCCGGGGACGAGGCCGCCGCCGCAGACGCGGTCGAATTCCTCGATGCGGGTCATGCGGCGCGGCGGCGCCTCGCTGGACCCGGCCAGTCCCACAAAGTCCAGCCGGCGTCCGCGCGCCACGCCCAATCCCTTGGGGGCGGCTTCCGGTGCGGCTTCCTCGACGAGGGTGTTCCATTCGCCGCAGGCGTCGCAGCGACCCGCCCATTTCGGGAAGGACGCGCCGCAAGCCTGACAGACGTAGCGGGTGGTTGGCTTTGCCAAAGGTCTAGCGATTGGTTGGAGCGGCAGCGCCCCACATATAGCAAGCTGACGTTCTAAATCCTATGGCAGAGGTGATAAAAAGCTGGGGCTTTTCTCGGCCGTTCCGGTGGTAGGTTCTGTCCCGGAATCACGATGAACAACGGATGTGAGGTGACACGGTGGCGGACAAGGACGCGCGGAAGATCCCGCTGCACGGGCCGGAGGAGTTCGAGGGGATTCGCAAGGCCGGGCGGCTGGCCGCGGCGACGCTCGACCACATCACGACCCAGGTGGTGCCGGGGGTCAGCACGGGCCATCTGAACCGTCTGATCGAGACCTTCATGCGGGACAATGGCGCGATCCCCGCGACCCTCGGCTATCACGGCTATCCGGCGGCGAGCTGCATCTCGCCGAACCATGTGGTGAATCACGGCATTCCGTCCGACGACAAGACGTTGGTCGACGGCGACATCGTGAACATCGACGTGACGGTGATCCTGGACGGCTGGTACGGCGACACCAGCCGCATGTTCTTCGTCGGCGACAAGATCGGGGTGAAGGCGCGCAAACTGGTGGACATCACCTACAAGGCGATGATGGCCGGCATCGCGCAGGCCAAGCCGGGCAATCATCTGGGCGACATCGGCCACGCCATCCAGACCCTGGCCGAATCCCACCGCTACGGCGTGGTGCGCGACTTCGGCGGGCACGGCATCGGCCGGGTGTTCCACGACGCGCCCCATGTCGACCATTTCGGCAAGCGCGGCACCGGGGTTCTGCTGGTTCCGGGCATGGTCTTCACCATCGAGCCGATGCTCAACGCCGGCAAGCCGGACGTGAAGATCCTGTCGGACGGCTGGACCACCGTCACCCGCGACCGCTCGCTGTCCGCCCAGTTCGAGCATCAGGTCGGCATCACCGAGACGGGCTGCGAGATCTTCACCCTGTCGCCTGCGGGCTTCACCCAGCCGCCCTACGGGACCGTTGCCGGGGCCGTCGCCGCATGAGCGGGGACTTGAAGCCGTGGACGGTCCTGGAACGCCGGACCCTGCTCGATGCCGGGCCTTTCCTCAAGGTGCACGCCGAGACCATCGAGACGCCGGAGGGCCGGCGGGTTGAGAATTTCTATCAGGTCGAGCAGACCGATTTCGTTCTGATGTTCGTGGAGGACGAGGACGGACGGGTCCTGATGCTGCGCACCTACAAGCACGGTCCGCGCCGCGTCAGCCAGACCTTCCCCGCCGGGGCGCTGAACCACGGTGAGGAGCCGCTGGCGGCGGCGAAGCGCGAGTTGCTGGAAGAAACCGGCTATGCCGCGGAGGACTGGATCGCGCTCGGCTCCTACGTGGTGCAGGGCAACCAGCGCGGCTGCGTCTGCCATATGTTCCACGCCCGCAACGCCCGGAAAGTGGCCGAGGCGGACTCCGGGGACCTGGAGGAGATGCGGTTGGAGCTGCTGACCCGCGCGGAGCTGTTCGCCGCGGCGGCAGAGGGCGATTACGCCCTGCTGCCGGTCATCGCCATGCTGGGCGCCGTCCTGCTGCCGGAACTGCGCGACAACCTTGCGCGATCGGCGGCGCGTCCGACGCCGTAACGGTCACTTCCCGTCGGTCGGGCCGGCGAAGAAATGGGCGAGTGCGTCGGCCGCTTCAAGCGACAGCTGGTTGTCGTTCTTGAGGAGCTGCTCGTGGGCGTTCTTGATGGTCTGCACCGTCTCTTCGTTGGTCAGCAACCCCTTGGCCTGGAGCGTCTCCAGAATCTTGGCGCTCAGCATGAAGCTCGCGAAGGCCAGTCCGTTCGTGGTGATGTCCGCCATGCTCGTCTCTCCGATGGGACGCCGGCCTGTCGTGGCCGGCGTTCTTTCTGGCCGACCCTACCGGGCGGCAAGTTAATATTGCACGAACCGGCGCTGCGGCGCTTTACAGCGCCCGCACCTGCATCTTGATCGGCCCTTCACCCCGGCCATGGACGAACTGGTCCACATAGGGGTTGCCGGAATGGTCGATGTCGTTGGCATGGCCGGTCCAGATGATCCGGCCCTGGTAGATCATCGCCACACGGTCGGCGATCTTGCGGGCCGAGGCCATGTCATGGGTGATGGTCACGGCGGTGGCGCCCAGATCCTTCACGCACTTCACGATCAGCTCGTTGATCACGTCGGCCATGATCGGGTCGAGGCCGGTCGTCGGCTCGTCGAAGAAGATAATTTCCGGCTCGTCGGCGATGGCGCGGGCGAGGCCGACGCGCTTCTGCATGCCGCCCGACAATTCTGACGGGAACAGCTCGCCCACCTCCGGGCCGAGACCGACCGCGCCCATCTTGGCGATGGCAATGTCCTTGGCCTTGGCGCGCGGCATGTGCTCGCCCTGGATCAGGCCGAAGGCGACGTTCTCCCAGACCTTCAGGCTGTCGAACAGGGCGGCGCCCTGGAACAGCATGCCGAACTTGTGCAGCAGCTTCTCGCGCTCGCGCGGGCGCAGCCTGGTCGTCTCCTCGCCGTCGACGCGGATGGAGCCGCTGTCCGGCGACAGCAGGCCGAGGATGCATTTCAGCATCACCGACTTGCCGGTGCCGGACCCGCCGATGACGACCAGCGACTCGCCGCGCCCGACTTCCAGGTCGATGCCGTTGAGCACGACCTTCTGACCGAAGGCCTTGTGCACGTTCTTCAGCAAAATCTTCGGCGGATGAGCGGGGGGAACCTGGGACATGGAGTCGCTCACTTCGTCGAGAAGAAGATGCCGGTGATGAGGTAGTTCCACACCAGGATCAGAATGGATGCCGACACCACCGCGTTGGTCGTCGCCGCACCCACGCCCTGGGCACCGCCGCGGGAGTGATAGCCGTGGTAGCAGCCCATCAGCGACACCATGAAGCCGAACACCGCCGCCTTGACGAGGCCGGAGATCACGTCGACCGGTTCCAGGAACTCCCAGGTCCGGCCGATGTAGGAGGCCGGGTTGAAGTCCAGCCGGTAGACGCCGACCAGGAAGCCGCCGAACACACCGATGATGTCAGCCACCAGCACCAGCAGCGGCAGCATGGCCAGCCCGGCGATCAAGCGCGGCGCCACCAGGTACTTGAAGGGGTTGGTCGACAGGGTCGACAGCGCGTCGATCTGCTCGGTCACGCGCATGGTGCCGATCTCGGCGGCCATCGCGGCGCCGATGCGCCCGGCGACCATCAGGCCGCCCAGCACCGGCCCCAGTTCGCGCGTCACCGACAGGGCGACCACCGTGGCGATGGCGCCCTCCGCCTGGAAGCGGGAAAAACCGGAATAGCTCTGCAGCGCCAGCACCATGCCGGTGAACAGCGCGGTCAGCCCGACCACCGGCAGCGAGTAGTAGCCGATGTCGATCATCTGGCGCAGGATCTGCCGCGGGTAGAACGGCGGACGCACACAGTGCGACAGGGCGGCGCCGGTGAACATGGCGAGCTTTCCGGTGGCTTCCAGAAAGATCAGGAAGGCCCGTCCGGTGGCGGCAAGGAAACCCATCAAGCGACCTCAGGCGGCGGCGGGTCGCGGTAGACCCTGTGGTAACGCGCGCCCAGCGAGGTCAGGATTTCGTAGCCGATGGTTCCGCCTTCGCTCGCCACGGTGTCCACCGGGCGGTTCGGGCCGATCAGCTCCACCAGCCCGCCGGGCGTCACCGCCTCGTCGGGAAGGTGGCTGACATCCACCGTCACCAGATCCATCGAAACACGCCCAACCACCGGAGCGGCCACGCCGTTGACGAAGACATGGCCGCGCCCGCTGAGCGAGCGCAGATATCCGTCGGCATAACCCACTGCGATGGTTGCGATTTTTCCTCTCGCCGCAACGCGGTGCGTGGCACCGTAGCCAACGGTCATAGGGCTGTCAACGTTGCGCACCTGTAGCAGCCGGGCGTCGAGCCGGATCGTGCCCCGCATCGGGTTGGCCGCGGCGGGCGTCGGATTGACGCCGTAGAGCGCGCAGCCGGGCCGCACGAGGTCGAAATGGAAGGCCGTTCCGTGGAAGATCCCGGAGGAATTGGCGAAACTCGCCTCGGCCGCGGGTAGCCGCCCGACCGCCGAACGGAAACGCCCGAGCTGCTGGCTGTTCATCACCGAATCTTCGTCGGCGCAGGCGAGGTGGGTCATCCACACCCGGACGTCCACCCCCTCCAGCCGGGAGAGGTCGCCGACCAGCGTGTCCAACTCGTCTGGACCGAGCCCGAGTCGATTCATGCCGGTGTCGATGTGGACGACGGCGGGCAGGGCTGTTTCCCGCGCCCTGGCGTGGGCCTGCCACGCGGCGATGTCGCCCAGATGGTTCAGAACCGGCAGGATGCGGTGGGCCGTGAAGTCGGGTGCGGTGCCCGCGGGCAGGCCACCCAGCGACAGGACGCGGGCCTCTGCGGGCGCCACGGCGCGGACGGCCAGCGCCTCCTCGAACTGCGCGACCACGAAGGTCCGGCAGCCGGCGGCGGCGAGCGCCGGAACGACCCGCTCCACCCCCAGCCCATAGGCGTTCGCCTTGACCACGGCGGCGCACTCGGCGGGCGCCACCCGGTCGCGGAGCTGCGTCCAGTTGGCGACCACCGCACCGAGGTCGATGGTCAGAACGGCGCCGGCGCGTGCCAGCGGATCACTCAGTGGGGCCGAAGTCATGGGTCGTGTCGAGGTCGCCGAATCTGGTGAATTGGCCATCGAAGAACATGCGGACGCTGCCGATCGGGCCGTGGCGCTGCTTGGCGATGATCGCCTCCGCGGTGTTGTGCACCTCGGCGTAGCGCTTCTGCCAGTTGGCGTAGCGGTCGTTGTACTTGTCCTCCGTCTCCTCCGGCCGGCGGGCCGGCTCGGCGCGCTCAAGATAGTACTGTTCGCGGTAAACGAACATCACCACGTCGGCGTCCTGCTCGATGGAGCCCGATTCGCGCAGGTCGGCGAGCTGCGGCCGTTTGTCCTCACGCATTTCCACCGCGCGGCTGAGCTGGGACAGCGCCAGCACCGGCACCTCCAGCTCCTTGGCGATGGCCTTCAGGCCGCGGGTGATCTCCGAGATTTCCTGCACGCGGTTCTCGTTGCCCTTGGTCGAGCCGCCGCGCAGCAGCTGGAGATAGTCCACCACGACCATGCCCAGCCCGTGCGTGCGCTTCAGCCGGCGGCAGCGGGTGCGCACCGCGGCGATGGTCAGGGCTGGCGTGTCGTCCACGAAGAAGGGAACACGGCTGAGCTCCTGGCTGGCCGCCACGAACTTGGGGAAGTCGCTGTCCTTGATCTCGCCGCGGCGGATCTTGTCGCCCGAAACCTCGGCCTCGCCGGCAAGGATACGGGTGGCGAGCTGCTCCGCCGACATTTCCAGCGAGAAGAAGCCGACCGGCGCGCCTTCGCCGCCGTTGGTGCGCATGTGCGCCTTGGCGGCGTTGAAGGCGATGTTGGTGGCCAGCGCCGTCTTGCCCATGGAGGGGCGCCCGGCGAGGATGATGAGGTCCGACGGATGCAGGCCGCCCAGCTTGCGGTCCATGTCGCGCAGGCCGGTGGTCACGCCGGTGACGTGGCTGGACCGCCGGAAGGCCGTCTCCGCTGTAGCGATAGCCGCCTTCAGCGACTCCGAGAAGGCGACGAAGCCGCCGCGCACGTCGCCGGTCGAGGCAAGGTCGAAGAGCTGCTTCTCCGCCGTCTCGATCTGGTCCATGGCGTCGATGTCGAGGTCGTGCTGATACGCCTCGTTCACCATGTCCGTGCCGACCTCGATCAGCTGCCGGCGCAGGAAGAGGTCGTGGATCGTCTTGCCGTAATCGCCCGCGTTGACCACCGTCACGACGTTGGCGGCGAGCTGCGCCAGATAGCCGGCGCCACCATCCGGTGCCAATTCGACGTCGTTGTCGAAATAGGCCTTCAGCGTCACCGGATTGGCAATCTGGCCGCGCTCCACCATCTTGGCGATGGCCGAAAAGATTCGCTGGTGCGCCGGGTCGTAGAAATGCTCGGCGCGCAGGAACTCGCCGACCTTCTCATACGCCTTGTTGTTCACCAGGATGGCGCCGAGCAGCGCCTGTTCCGCCTCCTCGTTGTGCGGCGGCGTGCGGTATTCCGCCGTCGGCTTCACGGCAGCGGCGCGGGACAGCCCGCCGTCGAGGGGGCGCGGCTCGAAAAGCTGGGTGGTCTTGTCATCCATGGCAGCACTTTAGCAAAGGGCGGGGCGCAAAGCTGTGCGATCGGGTTAAGGATACCCACATTCCTGTGAGTAACTTTTGCCCACAGCCGGTGAAAGCTGGGGGTAATGGGAAATTTAAACGTTCTATCAAGAGCTTGGGCCAGAGCAAAACCTGTGGGCCGATGTGGCGCGGACACCTCTGGTCAAGCGTTGCTGGCACCGACGTTCCGGCCGGTGCGCAGGGGCCGGGGCACGGCGTCGGCCAAGGCCGTTTCGGCGCGCTGCATATAATCGCGGACGAGCGGAACGGCGCCCAGCGAGCGGGCGAGCTGCATCTGGAAAACCATGTGCCCCTGGTAGCGGAAGCTGATCTCGGCCCCCGCCAGATAGAACTCCCACATCCGGCAGAAGCGTTCGTCGTACATCGCGCGGGCGTCCTCCCGCCGGGCCGCGAACCGCTCCCGCCAGTGGCGCAGCGTCTCGGCGTAGTGAAGGCGCAAAATCTCGACGTCGGTGTTCCACAGCCCGGCCTTTTCCACCGCCGGGATCACCTCCGACAGGGCGGGCGAGTAGCCGCCGGGAAAGATGTGTTTGCGGAACCACGGGTTGGTTGAGCCCGGCCCATCCGACCGGCCGATGGCATGAAGCAACGCCACCCCGTCCTCGGCCAGCAGGTCGCGCAGCTTGGCGAAGAAGGCCGGATAATGGGGCACCCCGACATGCTCGAACATGCCGACCGAGACGATGCGGTCGAAACGTCCTTCCATTTGCCGGTAGTCGCGCGGCTCGAAGCGGACCTGACCGGCCAGCCCGGCATGGGCCGCCCGCTCCCGCGCCACGGCGAGCTGTTCGCGGGACAGGGTGATTCCGGTGACCTGGGCGCCGGTCATGCGGGCGAGGTAGAGCGCCATGCCGCCCCAGCCGCAGCCGATGTCCAGGACCCGCATGCCCGGCTGAAGCAGCAGCTTCGCCGCGATGTGCCGTTTCTTGGCCTCCTGCGCCTCTTCCAGCCCGGTGTCGGGTGTGGGGAAGTAGGCGCAGGAATATTGCAGGTCGCGGTCGAGGAACAGATCGAAGAAGGACCGCGACAGGTCATAATGATGGGCCACGTTGCGCCGCGACCGCCCTAGGGGATTGCTCTGCTGGATGAGCCGTAGCGCGGGGAAGAGGGTTTCCCGCAGATTGCCCAGAACGCCCTGGACATTGTCCGTCCCGGCGCTCAGGAGCGCCAGGAAATCATAGACGGAGCCGCCTTCGATTGTCAGGCGGCCGTCCATGTAGGCTTCCCCGAATCGCAACCGCGGGTTCACCACGAGGTCGCGGTGCAGCGCCTTGTCGTGCAGACGCAGCGTGAGGGACGGCGTGCCGACCCCCACCCGGTGCCTCCGCCCGTTGGCGCTGACGATGTCCAGAGCGCCGGCGGTCAGGGCCGGGCTGAGCAGGCGGGCTAGCAGCATCGCGCATCTCCGCATCCGTCGCACACGACTCGGTCCGGTACCTTCGCCGCGAGCGAATCACCGGAAACGAGAGTCGGAGTTCGGAGCGGGGGGAGGCAACTGTCTCTTATACACATCTGACGCTGCCGAC
>NZ_JAUQTX010000510.1:0-1107 GCF_059803775.1 Azospirillum sp. UFLA03-27
GCGTATAATCGTCGGCAGCGTCAGATGTGTATAAGAGACAGGATCGACGGCGCGGAAGGCGCCGTCGGAGCCGCGGTGGCTCTCGGCGCCGATCAGCATCTCGCCGGTGATGGTCGTCATCAGGGGTCTCCCGGTTTGGCGAGGGGTGGCGCCGCCCTCAGCGCGCCCAGCGCAGGACCAGCGGGTCGAGGCGGCGGGCGGCGTCGAGCAGGCCGGCACGGCTGGCCGGAGGCGGGTCCGCCAGCGGGTGGCGCACGGCGTCGCAGGCGATGATGCCGCCCTCCTTCATCAGGATCTTGGCGGTGGCGAGCCCGCACTGGCGGTTCTCGTGGTTGATCAGCGGCAGCCAGCGCCCATAGGCGGCCACCGCCGCCTCGCGGTCGCCGGCCAGGAAGGGGTCGATGATCTGGCGGATGCCGTCGGGATAGCCGCCACCCGTCATGGCGCCGGTGGCCCCGGCGTCGAGATCGGCCAGCAGGGTGATGGCCTCCTCGCCGTCCCACGGCCCTTCGATGGCGTCGCCGCCCAGCTCGATCAGTCGGCGCAGCTTGGCGGCGGCCTGCGGCACCTCGACCTTGAAGTAGGCGACGTTGGCGATCTCCTGCGCCATGCGGGCCAGCAGCTCCGCGGACAGCGGGGTGCCGCTGACCGGGGCGTCCTGGATCATGATCGGGATGTCGATGGCGTCGGACACCCGCTGGAAGAACGCGGCGATGCCCGCCTCGGGCACGCGGATGGTGGCGCCATGGTAGGGCGGCATGACCATCACCATGGCCGCCCCCAGCTCCTGGGCGCGGCGGCTGCGCGCGGCGCAGGCGGCGGTGCTGAAATGGGTGGTGGTGACGATGACCGGCACCCGCCCGGCGACGTGGCCGAGGATGGTCTCCATCAGCAGTTCGCGCTCGGCGTCGGTCAGCACGAACTGCTCGGAGAAGTTGGCGAGGATGCACAGGCCGTCGGAGCCGGCGTCGATCATGAAATCGACGCAGCGCGTCTGCCCGGCGAGATCGAGGTCCCCCGTCTCGGTGAAGATGGTGGGGACGACGGGGAACACTCCCCGGTAGGGGCTGTCTCTTATACACATCTCCGAGCCCACGAGACTATAAC
>NZ_JAUQTX010000511.1:0-1097 GCF_059803775.1 Azospirillum sp. UFLA03-27
AGGATGGTGAGGATGCCGAGGCCGGCGTTGAGGTGGTGCTGGAAGGGGAAGACCAGCGGCTTGCCGGTGACCAGCCCCTGCAGCTTGGCAAAGGCGACGATCGAGCCGGTGAAGGTGATGGCGCCGATGGCGGTGCCCAGCGCCATCTCGACCAGCGAGCCCTTGGCGATGGCGCCGGGCACGCCGATGCCGTAGGCCTCGGGCGAATAGAAGGCCGACAGCGCCACGAACACCGCGGCCAGACCGACCAGCGAGTGGAAGGCGGCGACGAGCTGCGGCAGGGCGGTCATCTCGATCTTCTTGGCGATGACGTAGCCGATGCCGCCGCCGATGGCGATGCCGAGCACGATCATCCAGTAGGACTGGACGATGGGCAGGGCCAGCGTGGTCAGCACGGCGATGGTCATGCCGGCCATGCCGAAGAAGTTGCCCTGGCGGGAGGTCTCCGGGCTGGACAGGCCGCGCAGGGCCATGATGAAGCAGACCGAGGCGACCAGATAGAGAAGGGCGGACAGGGTTTCCATGGTTACTTGCCCTTCTTCTTGAACATCGACAGCATGCGCTGGGTGACCAGGAAGCCGCCGAAGATGTTGACGCTGGCCAGGATGACCGCGAGGAAGCCCATGATCTTGGAGAAGCCACCCACAGAATTGATTGGGCCGGCCGGGCCGGCGGCGATCAGGGCGCCGACGATGATCACCGAGGACACCGCATTGGTCACCGCCATCAGCGGCGAGTGCAGCGCCGGCGTCACCCGCCACACCACGTAGTAGCCGACGAAGCAGGCCAGCACGAACACCGTCAGGCCGGTGATGAAGAAGTTGCCGTGGCTCGCCGCGTCCAGGACGGGCGCCGGGATCGGCATCGCGTGGGTCATCTGGGCAACCTGGACCTGAAGCTCCGCCGTCTGGTTGGTCAGGGTGAGGAGCGAGTGGCGGAAGGCCTCAATCTGGCTCGCGGGATCGGGATGTTCCATGGAAGCCGCCTCCTCAGACGGTCTGGACTTCGCGGACCGCGTCCGCGAAGGCGGGATGGACGACCTGCCCATCGCGGGTGAGCGCGATGGCCTTCACGATCTCGTCGTCCCAGTTGAGCGT
>NZ_JAUQTX010000512.1:0-967 GCF_059803775.1 Azospirillum sp. UFLA03-27
GCGTATAATCGTCGGCAGCGTCAGATGTGTATAAGAGACAGGCACCCATCAGGTCGCGGCCGCGCTGCACGCCGGCCTCGTCGTAGGGCAGTTCCACCCCGCGCTCCGCCCGGTCGAACAAAGCGGGGGCCAGCGTGCGGTAGCCGTCGGCCGCGTAGCCGTCGCAGACGCGGCGGATGTGGCTGTTGATCCCGAAAATCTCCTGGACGATCAGAAGCCGCCCCTTTTCCGGCCCGACGGGCCGGGCTTCGTAGGCGGTCAGCCGGTGCCCGTCGGACGCCGTCAGGTGCGTCCAGGCGCTGCTCGTGCCGGTGGTCGTTCCGGTCATGGCTGGTCTCTCCCTCCATTCGTTCCGTGCAGGGAAGATAGCAGCCTGACGCCGGGTGTCATCCGCGACCGACTGGCCCATATCCCCTAGGACCGTCACCCCGTCACTGGAGCCGCCCGATGTCCGCCCCCGCCGACCGTTCCCCGACCGCCGGACCCTTCGACCTGACGCCGCCGACGCCGGACCAGCGCGCGGTGCTGGTGGAGCGCCTGTCGGACGAGGAGCGGCACGTCCTCCTCAGCCATGGGACGGAGGCGCCCTTCTGCGGCGGCCTGCTCGACAACAAGAATCCTGGCACCTACGCCTGCCGGCTGTGCGGCCTGCCGCTGTTCCGGTCCGGGACGAAGTTCGAATCCGGCACCGGCTGGCCCAGCTTCACCGCGCCCTACGAGAACGCGCATCTGAAGCTGGTGCAGGACAACAGCTACGGCATGGTGCGGGTGGAGACGCTGTGCGCCCGCTGCGGCAGCCACCAGGGCCACGTCTTCCCCGACGGCCCGCCGCCGACCGGCATGCGCTTCTGCATCAACTCCGTCTCGCTGGCCTTCCTGCCCGAGGGGCAGACGCTGGCCAGGAGCGTTCAGGATTGGGTGGAGGACTGTCTCTTATACACATCTGACGCTGCCGACGATTATACGC
>NZ_JAUQTX010000513.1:0-1010 GCF_059803775.1 Azospirillum sp. UFLA03-27
ATGTTTGTAGCCGAGGCATCCCGGCCGGCGCGGAGCGGTATGCTACTTTCAGCTGAACAGGGTGGTGTGGCGGCGGAGCGGTCTGGTAGCTCTGCGGGCTTCGATCGGACCGCTTGGAAACGTAGTCTATGGGCACCGCCGTTCATCCCGCAAGCACCACGCCGGCCTCGTGGGACGCGTTCTCCGACGTCGACGCCTTCGTGGATGAGGTGATGACCGAGCTGGCGGCCATGGCCGCGGACAGCCGGAGGCCGACGCGGTCTGGACCGAAGCTGGCGCTGACCGGGGTGACCTTGCGCAAGGCGATCATGGCCATCTGGTGTGTCGGTTACTGCGGCATGCAATGGCGGGCCATCGGCCAGCTCTCGGGCATCCCCTTTGGCACGTTGTACACATTGTTCGCCCGGTGGACCCGCCTTGGGCTGTGGCGTCGGCTGCTCGACCGCTTGCGGCGGACCTGGCGCGTGGCCTGCGGCGACACGGCGGAGCCGAGCGCAGTGGTGATCGACAGCCGGACCTGTCGCTCGGCCCCGAGCTGCTTTGCCCGCGGTGTCGACGGCGGCAAGAAGATCCGCGGCGTGAAGCTCCACATCGCGGTGGAGAAGTACGGTTTCCCGCTGGCGATTGATAGCTCGCCAGCCAACGTGCACGACACCAACGGCATCGTGCCGGTGCTGCGCCAACTCGCTGGCCGCGGCTTCCAGGGACCGGCCATCGGCGATCTCGGCTACCGCGCCGAGCGCCTGGCCAAAGCCGGCGCGGCCCTCGGGATCGCGATCCAGCCGATCGCCCGCGGCCGCAATGGGGTGTTCATCCCCACCGAAATCGCTTGGGTCGTGGAACGCTCACTGTCTTGCCTCTCCCGCTACCGCCGATTGAACGTCATCGTCGAGCGGACCAAGACCCACCTCATCGCTTTCGTCGAGATCGCCTTCGTTTCCATCCTGTCCAGGCGTCTGCGGCGGCTGACCGCCCAGGACTGCAGCGCCTGACGTCTACAAACAGACACT
>NZ_JAUQTX010000514.1:0-981 GCF_059803775.1 Azospirillum sp. UFLA03-27
CCAACCCGGCGGGCGCCACCATCTCCGCCTTGTTCGGTCACCTGTTCTCCGACGCCGCCGACGCGGTGAGCGGCGGATCGGCGGCCAATGGCTTCGCTGGTGTGGTGGTGGTCGGCAACGCCGCCACCGTGGCGCAAGGAACGTGGCAGTATTGGACGGGCACCGCCTGGGCCGACATCGTCGCGGCGAGCGACGCCAACGGGCTGCTGCTGGCCGCCGACACGGCACTGCGCTTCGTTCCCGCCACCAACTGGAATGGCACCACTCCGGCTCTGGCGGTCCGGCTGGTCGAGGATGGTGGCGCGCCACTGATCACGGGCAACCGCGTCGACCTAACCGGTGGGGTCGGCGGCAGTACGGCCTACAGCGCCGGCACCATCGCCCTGACCGGAACCGTCACCCCGGTCAACGACGCGCCGATCGCCACCGGAACAGCCGCGCTCCTGCCGGCCATTGCGGAGGACGCCGCCAACCCGTCCGGCGCCACGGTCACCAGCCTGTTCGTCCACCTGTTCTCCGACCCGGCGGACGCTGTGGCGGGCGGCTCCGCCGCGGACAGCTTCGCCGGCATCGCCATCGTCGGCAACGCGGCGACCGCGCAGGGCGTCTGGCAGTATTGGACCGGCACGGCCTGGACCGCCGTGGGGGCAGTGTCGGATGGCAACGCCCTGCTGCTGGCCGCCGATGCCAAGCTGCGCTTCGTTCCCGCCGCCGATTGGAACGGCGTTCCGCCGAGCCTGACGGTTCGCCTGATCGACGATTCGCAAGGGGCCGTAACCAGCGGCGAGCGGGCGGATGTGACGGGTGCCGGCGGCGACAGCCGCTACAGCCTCGGCACCGTCGCCCTGACCACCGCGGTCAGCGCGATCAACGATGCCCCCGTGGCGACGGGCACGGCGGCCAGCCTGCCGACCATCGCGGAGGACACCGCCAACCCGGCGGGCGCCACCATCTCCGCCTTGTTCGGTCACCTGTTCTCCG
>NZ_JAUQTX010000515.1:0-945 GCF_059803775.1 Azospirillum sp. UFLA03-27
CTGTTATAGTCTCGTGGGCTCGGAGATGTGTATAAGAGACAGGGTTAAGGTGGGGGCCTCCCTCCCGAACCGCGCCAGCGCCCAGGCCGCCGCGGGCGTGTCCGCCACCGCCAGCCGCGACTCGAAGCCCGCCGCGGTCAGGCGGGCGGACAGGTCGGCGGCCATGGCCTCCTCGCCGCCGAACAGATGGGCGCAGCCGGTGATGTCCAGCGCCACCCCGTCCGGCCCGTCCGGGGTGGTCCAGGGGGTGTAGCGCGTGCACCAGCCGGCGATCCGCTCCAGCAGGCGGGCGTCCGACTCGGGCTCGGCGTCGAAGACGGCCAGGGCGGGTTCGATGGCGCGGGCGTCGGCCAGACTCATGCCGGGATGCACCCCGGCCTCCGCCGCCGCGCGGTTGACGGCGGCCACGCCCAGCCGCCCGCGCTCGGCCAGGATGGCGGCCAGGGGATGGTCGCGCCGCTCCGGATGGCGGCGGCTGTGGGCGTCGGTGGGCAGCCGCGGCAGCCACAGGGACAGGATGCGCCGCGCCGTCCGTTCGGTCTCCCGTTCCACCATGCCCCCTCCTTTCACAGCTTGTCGCGCCAATCGCTCTATCTCGAACAAAACAAGAACATTCTAGCGGCAAAAGCCGGCGGTTGGGAGTCCCCTTACGGCCTCACCAAGAAGGGGGGGATCGCCGGCAGGGCCTTGTCCCGTCTCCGCGGGACACGACATGGTTGGTATGACACCGCTCCGCCCCACCGCCGCTTTCCTGCCCGTCGCCGTCGCGCTCGTCGCTCTTGCGCTGGGGGCCTGCGCGACGGAGGTGCACGACGAGATGCCGGGACGGGCCCAGGCGGCCCCGCCGGTGTCCGCGCAGAGCGGCGGGCTGAAGACGCTGCGCCAGATCCAGGCGGAGGAGAACCTGTCTCTTATACACATCTGACGCTGCCGACGATTATACGC
>NZ_JAUQTX010000516.1:0-885 GCF_059803775.1 Azospirillum sp. UFLA03-27
GCGTATAATCGTCGGCAGCGTCAGATGTGTATAAGAGACAGGTCGGCCACCGGTTCGTCCACTGCGGGCGGCAGGAAGCAGGACAGCGCGGCGTCGAGCTTCGCCAGATCCAGCGGCTTGCTCAGCGCCTCGTCCATGCCGGCCGCGCGGTAGCTCTCGATGTCCGCCGGGGCGGCGTTGGCGGTCAGGGCGACGATCGGCAGATGGGCGCCGGTGGCGCGCTCCGCCGCGCGGATGCGGCGGGTCAGCTCGAACCCGTCCACTTCGGGCATCTGGATGTCGGTCAGCAACAGGGCGTAGCGCCGCCGCCCCAGTGCGGCTAAGGCCTCCGCCCCGCCGTTGGTCAGCTTCGCCGTGTGGCCCAGCGAGGTGAGCTGCATCTGCAGGACTTTCCGGTTGATCGCGTTGTCCTCCGCCACCAGGATCAGCCGCCCGCGGGCCTCCGCCTCGGTGATGGCGCGCTCCGGACTCAGCACGGCCGGGGCGCAGCGCACGGCGGGCGGCGGGTCTTCGCCGGGTGCGGCGTCCGTCAGGGCACGCCCGGCGGCCACCGCCACGGCGCGCACCAGGGGCGTGCGGCGGACCGGTCGGCTCACCGGGACCGATCCGTCGGCGAGGCGGCCGCCGACGGTGGTGGGGTCCTGCAGCAGCACCGTCGGCACCTGCGCTTCCCCGACGCGGCGGCCTAGCAATTGCGGCGCCTGGGCGGCGGCGGGGGTGTGCAGAGCCTCGTCCACCACCACGACGTTCAGGGCACCGCGTTCCGTTTGGGCCATGCGGGCCTGTTCGGCCAGGGCGTCCGGTTGTCCGGCGGCCAGCACGCGCGCCCCGGCCGCTTCCAGATCTGTCTCTTATACACATCTGACGCTGCCGACGATTATACGC
>NZ_JAUQTX010000517.1:0-915 GCF_059803775.1 Azospirillum sp. UFLA03-27
GATCTACACTCGCGTATAATCGTCGGCAGCGTCAGATGTGTATAAGAGACAGTTCTTCGGCTCTTCGGCCTTCGGGGCGGTCTGGGCCGGTGCGTCCGCGGCCGGGGCCGGCTCTTCCTTCGGCATCGGCGAGCCGTCGAGTTGGAAGGTCTCGACCTTGGCGACCTTGCGCAGGTCCTCGACGACGTTGGTCACGATGTCCTTGCTGAGCTGCTGCTCGAGCTGCGGCTTGACCTCGTCCAGGGACGGCTGCGGCTGGGTGCGCTTGTCCTCGACCTTGATGATGTGCCAGCCGAACTGCGTCTTCACCGGCTCCTTGCTCACCTCGCCCTTCTTCATGGCGAAGGCGGCGTCGGCGAAGGGCTCGACCATCGTGTCCTTGGTGAAGTAGCCGAGATCGCCGCCCTGCTCGGCGGCCACCGGGTCCTTCGACTTCTCCTTGGCGAGCTTGGCGAAATCGCCGCCCTTCTTGAGCTGGGCGATGATCGCCTTCGCCTCATCCTCCTTCTCGACGAGGATGTGGCTGGCCTTGACCTCTTCCTGGGCTGGGTTCTGCTTCAGGAAGGCCTGGTAGGCCTCGTCCAGCTTGGCCGGGGTGATGCGCGACTGCACTTCCTTCTGGATGTAGGCGCGCTGCACCGCGCGCTCCTCGGCGCGCTTGATCTCGTCCTTGACCTCCGGCGTGCCGGCGAGGTTGGCCTTGTAGCCGGCCTCGGCCACCAGCTTGGAATTGACGAGCTGCTCGATCACCGCCGGGTAGATCATCTCCAGCGGCATCTGCTGCACCTGCGGCGGAAGCTGGGCGACCATGCGCTGGACGTCGGAGCGGTGGACCGCCTCGCCGTTGACGCGCGCCACCACCTGTCTCTTATACACATCTCCGAGCCCACGAGACTATAACAGCTATCTCGTATG
>NZ_JAUQTX010000518.1:0-904 GCF_059803775.1 Azospirillum sp. UFLA03-27
CCCCGCCACCGTCACGGAACCGGTGCCCGCCCCCGCGCCGGACAGCGACGCGCCGGAGGACGAGGATGGCTTCCGCCCGATGCGCGTCGCCGCCCTGGCCGGGGCCGCCGCACGTCCTGTGGAGGAGCCGCTGGCCGCCCCGGAGGCCGCCACTGAGGCCGCTCCCGAATCCATCGTGGACACCGGCGGCGCGCGGCAGCAGGCCGCCAACGCCTTCTACGCCCGGCTGCGGGCCATCGGACCGGAGCGCTGAGCCATGCTGCGCGTACTTCCCATCACGCTGGTGGCGATCCTGATGGTGCTGCCGCTCAAGCTCGGCTCGCTGATGGAAGGGCTGCCGGTGGTTGCCCAGCAGTTCGACCGCGAGTTCGGCAAGCATGAGCGCCCCTGGGCCAAGGACCTGAAGGGTGGCGCGGAGTCCTCCTCCCTGGACGCCCCGCCAGCGCCGGCCCCCGCTCTGGCCGCGCTGCCGATGACCGCGGCGGCTTCGCCCGCGGACGCCGCCCTGCCCGCGGCGAGTTGCACCGACCCGGCCCTGCGCGCCGCCATCGCGGAGCAGAAGGCCGACGTGACCGCCCGCACCCGCCATCTCGGCGAGGCGGAGGCGGTGCTGGCCGCCGCCGAGACCCGCGCCACCTCTCAGATCCAGAAGCTGAGCGCCATCAAGCGCGACGTGGAGGCGCTGATGCAGCAGCGCTCAAACCTCCAGGCGGAGGATCTGAAGCGCATGGTGACGATCTACGAGACGATGAAGCCGCGCGACGCCGCGCGCATCTTCAACGACCTGGAAACCGACATCATCATCGACGTGCTGGACCGCATGGCCGAGCGCCGCTCCGCCCCGATCATCGCGGAGCTGGAGGACGGCAAGGCGCGCGAGGTCACCCGCCTCGTCCTGCAACGC
>NZ_JAUQTX010000519.1:0-865 GCF_059803775.1 Azospirillum sp. UFLA03-27
TTGTCGGCCGACAGGATCGGCAGACCGGACTCAGCAAGGATCTTCTTGCCCAGCTCGACGTTCGTGCCTTCCAGACGCACGACCAGAGGCACATGCAGCTTCACATCGCGGGCCGCCGTGACGACGCCTTCGGCGATGACGTCGCAGCGCATGATGCCGCCGAAGATGTTGACCAGGATGCCTTCGACGTTCGGGTCGGAGAGGATCAGCTTGAAGGCCGCGGTGACGCGCTCCTTGGTGGCGCCGCCGCCGACATCGAGGAAGTTGGCCGGCTCGCCGCCGTACAGCTTGATGATGTCCATGGTGCCCATCGCCAGGCCGGCGCCGTTGACCATGCAGCCGATGTTGCCATCCAGCTTGACGTAGTTCAGGTCATGCTTGGCCGCCTCGACCTCGGCCGGATCCTCCTCCGCGACATCACGCAGCTCGGCCACGTTCTTGTGACGGAACAGGGCGTTGTCGTCGAAGGCCATCTTGGCGTCGAGCGCCAGGATCTCACCGGTGCCGGTAACGATCAGCGGGTTGATCTCGACGATCGCGCAGTCCAGCTCAGTGAAGGCGCGGTACATGGCGGTCAGGAACTTCGCCGCCGCACCGACCTGCTTGCCTTCGAGGCCCAGCGCGAAGGCGACCTTGCGGGTGTGATAGCCCTGGATGCCGGTGGCCGGGTCGATGGCGACCTTGACGATCTTCTCCGGCGTGTTGTGGGCGACCTCCTCGATCTCCATGCCGCCTTCGGTGGACGCCATGATGGTGACGCGGCCGGTGGCGCGGTCGGTCAGCATGCCGAGATACAGCTCGCGCTTGATGTCGGCGCCTTCCTCGACGTAGAGGCGCTTGACCTCGCGGCCTTCCGCACCGGTCT
>NZ_JAUQTX010000051.1:0-31705 GCF_059803775.1 Azospirillum sp. UFLA03-27
GTTATAGTCTCGTGGGCTCGGAGATGTGTATAAGAGACAGGCGGAGGCCACCCCGTCCGGCGACGGCCGGTTGGCCGTTCTGGTCGAGGACGACGTCATCGTCCTGATGGGGCTGCGGACCATCTTCCAGGAATGGGGGTACGAGGTGGCCGTCGCCGGTTCCGCCGAGCAGGCGCTGGAGCGGCTGCGCGGACTGAACCGCCGCCCGGACCTGATCATCGCCGACTACCGGCTGCGCAACGGCCGGATCGGAACGGAAGCCATCGTGAAAATCCGCGGGCTGGTCGGGTCATCGGTTCCGGCGATCATCCTGACCGGCGAGATCGGCACCGAGTGCGACCGCGACGCGGCGGCGCTCGGGCTGGCCGTGGTGCGCAAGCCGGTCACCCCGCGGCAGCTTCAAAGCGCCATCCAGGATCTTCTGAACCACAATCCGGTGAGACAGACCGGCGATTGATCGTCTTCCCCGACTGGAGAGCGGTGGACAAAAAGCGGACCAGCCTTGACGGGGCAGCGCCACTGCCCCATATTGTGCACTGCAACATAACGATAAGCCCTTTCCCGAGGGGGAGACGCCTTCTCAATCCTTTGAGGAGGTCCCTTATGAACACGCCTTCGACTTTCGCCTCCGCCCTTCCCTCCGAACGCGACCTGCAGCTCATCCGCCGCAAGGCCGCCCGGATGCGCGCCGACCATCTCCGGTCCCTGCTGGGCCGGCTGGCCGCGTTTCTGAAAGGACGGCCGGCCGACCTGAACCCCCACCGCCTGGATGGCGGCCGGGCCGCCGGTTGACCACGGACAGCCCTCATTTTTCCCTGATACAGCGACAGTAGCGCCCCGCAGGCGGTCCGCGACAGCGGCGCCTCGCGGGACGGTTGGTCTTTGGTTGGAGTTTTTCACATGCAGAAACGAGCGGTCGCCCTGGGCGGCTTCGGTGGGTTCAACCTGCACGGCGCGGGCGTGCTGACGGCGCTCGACCGCCTGGAGCGGATGCCCGACCTGTTCACGGTGACCTCCGGGCAGATCGTCGTGCTGGCCGCTTGGCTGCGCGGCGAGGACGTGCGCCGCCTGCTTCTTGAACACAGGGGGGCGTCCGGCGGGCTGCTCCAGGCCTGGCAGACCGCCCTGTTCGGGCACAAGGGCGTGTTCCGCCCGGTGCTGGGCGAGAACGCGCGGCGCTGGCTGGATGTCCCGCTGTCGCCCTCGGCGGTGCTGGAGCGGCTGATGCCGGCCCGCCAATACGCCCCGGTGCGCGACCGCGACACCGTGGCCGAGATCGCCCGCACCCTGAACGAAGCCGAGGTCGGCGTCGTCTTCAACACCTACGACTTCCGCTCCGGCAACGGGTTGCTGCACGGCAACGCCG
This sequence comes from Azospirillum sp. UFLA03-27, assembly GCF_059803775.1. Taxonomy (NCBI): domain Bacteria; kingdom Pseudomonadati; phylum Pseudomonadota; class Alphaproteobacteria; order Rhodospirillales; family Azospirillaceae; genus Azospirillum; species Azospirillum sp. UFLA03-27. The sequence continues at coordinate 1,367 of NZ_JAUQTX010000051.1, forward strand.
CCGCCCGCCGCCTGATGGCCGGGGAGGTCGGGCTTGAGGACATCACCGCGGACGCGGTAGAAAGCGCCCTCTGGCTCTATCTCTACGGCTTCGAGGAGGCCCCCGGCGGGCTGATCGACGGCGCCTATCACCGCAGCATCATCCTGTCGGAACTGCACGGCTTCGACGAGGTGACGGTGGCCGCGCCCTTCCCCGTCTCCTGGATCGGGCCGGTGCCGCGCAACCAGTTGGAGGTGGAGAACTGGAAGATCCGCCAGTGGTTCGCCAACTCCTACAAGGCGGAGGTCGCGCGGCTGCGCCGGGTGATCGAGCTGATGGAGCGCGGCACGCTCAACGACCCGGCCTACCGCATCCGCTCGCTGACCGAGCTGCCGCTGCGCCGCCATTACGGCTACTTCGACTATTTCACGGAGAAGGCGGAGGTGTTCGACGACGCGCTCGCCCAGGCGCTCGGCCATTTCGGCGGCGGCCCGGCCCACGAGCAGCGGCGCGCCGGCTGACCGGCTGACCGGCTGACACGGAGGGCCCGGCGGCTCAGGCCGCGCGGGCCTCCACCAGCTTCACGCAATCGCCCATTACGAAGCGGCTGTCCACCGCTCCCATGCCGGCCTGCGGCAGATGACCCTCGTAGCCAGCGGTGTAGCGGGCACCGAAGGCGAAGCTCAGCCAGGGCGACACCACGCGCATCCACAACCGGGCCGCCGAGCGCTCCGACTGGGTGTAGTCGAGGATGCGCAGCGTCCCCCCCGGCTTCAGGATGCGTCGCATCTCGCGCAGCACCGGCACCTGAAGATCCTCCGGCAGGACGCAGAAGACGAAGGTCGCCACCACATGGTCGAAATGGCCGTCGGGGAATCCGGTGGCGGCCAGATCCATCACCCGGAACTCCACCGCCCGCCTCAGCCTGTCCGCCCGCTTGGCGGCGCGGGCCAGCATGGCCGGGCTGGCGTCCACCGCGGTTATCCGGGCGCCCTCGGGATAGAAGGGGATGTTGCAGCCGGTGCCAGCCCCAGCGTCCAGGATGCGCCCGGACAGGCCGCGGAACGTGCCCCGGCGCAGGCGCCGCTTCCACATCACCTCGTAACCGAGGTCCAGCGCGTCGTAGAGCGGGGCGATGCGTTCGTAGGTGCGCACATAACCGGTCTGCATGGTTCGAGACTCCCCCGAAGCGGCCCGTTCACACCGTGAGCGCCAAGGGCCGGAAGCGCGTTTTGCCTGTTCTTCCTTTCATAGCAGGCGAATGTGACGGATCATCGCGCCTGGGGTTCGAAGCCCGACAAACGGCCCGACAAACGGAATGGAGATGGCATGGATGCGCTGAACCCGGCGGCGGAGGCCCGCCGTCAGGCCGGACTGGAAATCCAGGCGCTGGCCGAGGATTTCGAACAGAGCGACGAGGCCGCTTTCCTGCGGATGCGCATCATCGGCGGGGTGGCGGCGGGGGTAGTGACGCTGGTCCTGCTGGTGCTGCTGACCGCGGGGGCGGACTGGCGCTATCTGTTCGGCTTCTGGGTGGTGATCGTCGGCTTCATCGGGATCGGCTACGCCGTGTCCGTCTACCGCCAGCGGCAGCAGACCGCGCGGCTGCGCGCCCTGGCGACCCGCTGGCTGAGCGGCGGAACCGTCCCGCCAGTCTGAGGGGACCGGCCTGAGGAAAGGGCCGGGTCAGGAGGCGCGCGAACCGCGGTGCTTGCGCCGGCGCTGGAAATTCTGGATGCGCTCGATCACCTCGCCCATGTCCGCCGCCTCCTCCACCTCGCCGAGATGCAGGAGGACGCGGATGTAGGTGTCGATCAGGCCGAGAACGGCCTCCTCGTCGGTCACGCCGTAGGCCGCCTGGCCCAGGGCATCGACGATCAGGGTCCCACTGTCGGCCAGCGCCTCGGCCACCTCGTTGATGGCGCGATCGAGGGCGGTGTCGTCCCCGTCCGGCGCTTCCAGCACCGGGTCGAGGATGTCGGGAAAGGAAAGCCGGTCGGCGGGATAGCCAGCCATTGGCAACTCTCCAAGAAAAAACAGGGCCGTGAACCGGCCCCTGGTGCGCGCGAACGGAGGGCGAGTGTCCCCCTTCTGGTGATTCGTGGCCCTATGAAACGTGACGGTGAAGGAGGATGGCCGCGTCAGGCGGCCATCGATTCCATGGCTTCGGCCAGGGCGTCCGCGTCCTCCGCGACGGGCAGACCCGTCCAGGGGATCAGCTCGCGCCCGGTGTTGGCGAGGCGCTTGGCCTCCATATGGCCGATCACCGCGGTGCCTTCCCGTGCGATCCGCAGGATGTCGCCGTCCTCCGGAACCAGCGCCCGTTCCACGCCGCAGGCGCGGGCAAGGCGGGCGTGGGCCTCCAGATGCTCGATGGTGCCGTGCACCGGCACGGAGAAGCGCGGGCGGATCAGGTCGTACATGCGGATCAGGTCGTCCCGCTTCGGGTGGCCCGACACATGCACCGGCGCATCGGCGGGGGTCACCACCGTCACGCCCTTGGCCTTCAGATGGTCCTGCACGTCGGCCAGCACCACCTCGTTGCCGGGAATGGCGCGGGCGGAGAAGATCACCGTGTCGCCGCTCTCCAGCCACAGCTCACGGTGGCCATCGCGGGCCAGCCGGCTGAGCGCCGCCCGCTCCTCGCCCTGGCTGCCGGTGCACAGGAACACGAGGTTCCGGCGCGGAGTCCAGGAGGCTTCCATGATGGAGATGAACTCCGGAGCCTTCTCCAGATAGCCGCTGGCGCGGGCCGCCTTCTCCATGCGCAGCATCGACCGGCCGACCAGCACCACCTTGCGGTCGTGGGCCGCCGCTGCCTCGGCCACCGCCTGCATACGCGCGACGTTGGACGCGAAGCCGGTCACCGCGATGGCGCCCTTGCGCCCGGCGAAGGCCTCGATCAGGCCGGCGCGGGCGTCCGCCTCCGACCCCGTGGTGCCGTCGACGTTGGCGTTGGTGCTGTCGCACATCATCGCCAGCACGCCGCGGTCCCCCAGACGCTTCAGCGCGTCCAGGTCCATGGTCGGGCCGACCAGCGGGTGCGGGTCGAACTTCCAGTCGCCGGTGTGCAGGACCGTGCCGGCCTTGGTGTGAATCGCCACCGACACCGGTTCGGGGATCGAGTGGGTGACGGTGATGGTCTCGATGCCGAAGGGGCCGATCTCGAAGGCCGCGCCCGGCTCGAAAACCCGGATGCGGGCGTGGCGCAGGCCGCCGGACTCCTTCAGCCGTTCACGGATGACGTGGGCGGCGAAGGGGGTCGCGTAGATGGGGCATTCCAGCCCCGGCCACAGATGGTGGATGGCACCGATGTGATCTTCGTGGGCGTGGGTGACGACCAGCCCGACCATCTCGTCCATCCGCTCCTCGATAAAGGAGGGATCGGCCATCAGGCTGTCGACGCCCGGCGCCTCGTCGCCCATGAAGGCGACGCCGGCGTCCACGATCAGCCATTTCCCGGCATGGCCGTAGAGCGCCATGTTCATGCCGATGCGCGAGCAGCCGCCGAGCGGGATGAACAGGATCTCGTCATTGCCCGGCACCGGGCCGGGAACCGGCGCGCCCGGCGGGCGGGTCGCCTTCGGGCGCTCGTAGGGCTTGGGGTTCTGGTTCTTCTGGAAACGCGGGCCGCCGGACTTGCCGCTGCGCACATCGCCAACAATCGTGTTCGGGCGGTTGCCGCCAAAATTCGAGTTCGGGCGGTTGCCGCCCTTGGGCGCCGCGCGGCGGCGCTTGTTATCAAACGTCATACGTCCTTCTTGCTTCACGACATCTCAGCCGGCATTCAACGCTGCCGGACGGGCGTGCATCGCGTGTCGATGCGGATCTCGGGGGTCTCCCCGGCCATCGGCGGCGCCAGGACCGTGGGGATGGGTCGAGGCAGCCGGCCGCACCGGCCAGGGAGAGCGGTGTTCGAGCCAGTAATCCAGATGACGACGCCGGTCAACCGCTGAATCACGACCCGGAAAAGGGTTCGCCGGTCGGTCACCCGAAGGTTACGGCCATCCGCCGGCGATGTTGCACATATGTTTCCTTCGCCTCGGCGTTCAAGGGGGCGCCATCGCCTGATTTTTTGCGGCCTTCGCGCATCGCGCTGGCGGGGGGCGCGGATGGTGGAATTGCGGGCGTTTGCGGGCTCCCGAGGGCGCCTCGGTTGGCTGGCCTGTGTGGAGCGCATGGCAAAGACACCACCAAAGACATGGCAAAGCCACCGCCGGTCCGCGATCCTTCGCCGCCTCCCCTGTTGTTTGCGGACGCCCGGCGAACGGGCACTGTCCAAATGGGGAGCATCCCATGTCCGACTATGAATCCAGGTGGAGGAACGACCCGGGCACCCGCCGCGACGACGATCGGTGGGAGCGCGACCGCCAACGCGGCGAAAGCCGCGAGTGGAGCGCCGGTTCGTATCAGAACCGTGGCCGTGATGAGTTCGGTCAATCGAATTGGGGCCAGTCCGGATCGGGCCAGTCCGGCCGTTCCGGCATGATGGGTGGCGGTGGCCGCCAGCCCGGCTACGGCTACGAGGGCCAGGGTCGCGAAGGCTTCGACTACGGCCGCGACTATTGGCGCCAGCAGGAAGGTCGGGGCGATTACGGTCAAGGCTCCTATGGTCAAAGCTACGGCCAGGGCACCTATGGTCAAGGCTCCGGCAATCGCGACTACGGCCGCGATTATGGGTCCCGGGGTTCCTTCGGCCAGGGCCAGCGCGACTGGCGCTCCCGCGAGGATCGTCAGAGCTACGAGGACCGTGGCGACTACGGCCAGGATTTCGGCTACCGTGGCGGCTTCGGACGTTCCGATTACGGCAGCGGAGCCTATGGCGGCCGTGATTACGGCAGCCGCGACTATGGCGGCATGGATTACGGGTCGCGCGGCACCGGAAACCGCGACTACAGCAGCCGTGACTACGGGAACCGCGACTATGGCCGGATGGGCTACGGTGGCGGCAGCGGCTACGGACGCAACGAGGAGCGCGGTTTCTTCGAACGGGCGGGCGACGAGATGGCCTCCTGGTTCGGCGACGAGGACGCGGAACGCCGCCGCCGCATGGATGCCCGCAACGACGATCCCGGCGCCCAGCACCACCGGGGCCGCGGGCCGCGCGGCTACACCCGCTCCGACGATCGCATCCGCGAGGATGTGAACGATCGCCTGACCGACGACCCCTACATCGACGCGTCGGAAATCGACGTGACCGTCAGCAATTGCGAGGTCACGCTGAGCGGCACGGTGGGCGACCGCCGGACCAAGCGCCGCGCCGAGGACATGGCCGAGACCATTTCCGGCGTCCGCCATGTGCAGAACAATCTGCGCGTCCGCGAGCGGACCTTCGGCGGCACCGGCACCACCGCCGGGGCGTCGGCGATGGCCGGGCTTGGCGGCACCGGGTCTTCCGGCACCGGCATGAGTGGCTCGGGGATGGGAAGCACCGGCATGAGCGGGTCCACAACGGGCACGTCCGGAACCTCCAGCACCTCCGGGACCGGCATGAGCGGTACCGGTATGAGCGGGACTTCCGGAACCACGGACAGCACCAGCCGCTCCAGCACCTCCGGCAGCACCAACCGCTGACCGTGCCCAACGCGCCCCTCCCGCCCTTACCGGTGGGAGGGGCTTTTCCTGTCCGCCGTCAGTCTCCATCCTTCCGCTGCTCCGCCGGCTTCTCCGCGCGGGTCAGGTTGAAGGCGGTGTTGATCAGCGCGATGTGCGAGAAGGCCTGCGGGAAGTTGCCGACCAGCCGCTTCGCCGTCGTGTCGTACTCCTCCGACAGCAGACCCAGATCGTTGCGCAGGGCGAGCAACCTGTTGAACAGCGCCTCGGCCTCTGCCTGACGCCCCTGGAGCACATAGACGTCGGCCAGCCAGAAGGAGCAGGCGAGAAACACCCCCTCCCCGTCGGGAAGCCCGTCGTCGGTCCTCTCCGTCCGGTAGCGCATGACAAGGCCGTCCTGAAGCAGTTCCCGCTCGATGGCGGCGACGGTGCCCTGGATACGGGGATCGTCCACCGGCAGGAAGCCTAGCATCGGCAACATCAGCAGCGCCGCGTCGACATGGCTGGCGCCGTAATGCTGGACGAAGCTGTTCCGCTCCTTCGAATAGCCTTTGGCACAGACATCGTCGAAAATGGCTCGGCGCAACGCTTTCCAGCGGTCCAAAGGCGCGTTCAGGCCGAACCTCTCCGCGCTCTTCACCATGCGGTCCACGGCGACCCAGGCCATCACCTTGGAATGGGTGAAGTGCTTTGCGCCGCCGCGCACCTCCCAGATGCCTTCGTCGGGCTGGTCCCACACCGATTCCATGTGGTCGAGCAAGGCGCACTGGACCTGCCAACCTTCCGACCTGATCTCGATGCCGCGCATCCGCGCCTGATGCGCCGCGTCCATCATCTCGCCATAGACATCGAGCTGGAGCTGGGGAGCCGCGGCGTTGCCGATGCGGACCGGGCTTGCCCCCTCGTAGCCCGGCAGCCAGGGCACCTCCCATTCCAGCAGGCGCCGCTCCCCGGCGATGCCGTACATGATCTGGATCTGCTGCGGGCTGCCGGCGATGGTGCGCAGGCCCCAGTCACGCCAGTCCCGCGCCTCCTGAAGGTAGCCGGCGTTCATCAGCGCCAGCAGGGTGAGGGTGGCGTCACGCAGCCAGCAGTAGCGGTAGTCCCAGTTCCGCACCCCGCCGAGTTGCTCGGGAAGGGAGGTGGTCGGCGCCGCGACGATGCCGCCGGTCGGACGGTAGGTGAGCGCCTTAAGGGTAACCAGCGAGCGCACCACCGCGTCCCGCCAGAGGCCGCTGTAGGTGCAACGCCCGCTCCACTCCGCCCAGAAGCGCTCGGTCTCCGTCAGCGCTTGCTCGGCATCGACTGGCTGCGGCAGCGGCAAGTGCGAGGGGGAATAGATCATCACGAAGCTGATGCTCTCGCCCTCCGTCACGGTGAAGTCGGCGACGGTGCTCATGTCCTCGCCGTGGATCGGGGCGCTGGTGTGCAGGACGACCATGTCCGGCCCGGCGATGGCGCGCAGGGTGTGCGGGCCGATCCGCGTCACCCACGGCACGACGTGCCCGTAACCGAAGCGCAGGGTCAGGTCCATCCGCATGGCGACACGCCCGCGCCGCCCGCGCAGGATGCGTACGATGTCGGACGCCTCGCCACGCGGCGGCATGAAGTCGATCATGGTGACGGCCCCCTCCGCCGTCTCGAACTCCGTCTCCAGGATCAGGCTGTCGCCGCGGTAGCGCCGGGTGGTGTGAGCATCTGGATCGCTCGGGCGCAGCAGCCAGCGGCCGTTCTCCGGCGTGCCCAGCAGTGCTGCGAAGCAGGCGTCGGAATCGAAGCGCGGCCAGCACAGCCAATCGATGGAACCTTCGGCGGACAACAGGGCTGCGGTCTCGCAGTCTCCCAGAAGGGCGTAATCCTCGATGCGGGAGGCCATGACACGCTCTCGAACGATTGGGGGTGCCTTTGGGCAACGGCCTGTGACCGCTCCGGTTCCCTCCGAACGAGAACCGGAAGCGACGAAGGTCGATCGTCCGGTTTGACGATTCTGGCTGCCGGACCCGCGTGTTAGCATTTTCGCCCATCGTTGCAGGACGACGCATCGAGGCCACCATGGATACCGGACGCGCCCCGCCCCGGCGGCATGCCTGCCACCCTGCCCGCCTTGCGGCGGCATTCCTGCTCGCCGGTCTTCCGATGATGGCGACGGGAGCGGAGCCCCCCACCGTCTCGCTGCGGCCCGGCGCCGACATCCAGACGGCGGTGGACCGCCATCCCCCCGGCACGCGCTTCCGGCTGGAGGCGGGCATCCATCGTTTGCAGTCGATCGTTCCCAAGAATGGCAACCGGTTCGAGGGCGCCCCTGGCGCGGTGTTGAGCGGAGCCCGCCGGCTCACCGCCTTCGTCCACCGCGGCTCCATCTGGATCGCTCGCGGGCAGACGCAGGAGGGCCGGGTCAACGCGGCGGAGTTCTGTCGCTCCGGCTTTCCCCGCTGCGCCCGCCCGGAGGACCTGTTCATCGACGACGCGCCGATGCTGCATGTCGACAGCCGGTCCGCCGTCGGGCCGGGGCGCTGGTTCTTCGACTACGACGCCGACGAGATCGTGATCGGCGACGATCCCACCGGGCGGCGGGTGGAAACCAGCGTCACCGCCCGCGCCTTCGGCGGAACCGCGTCGGGCGTCGTCATCCAGAATCTGACCATCGAGAAATACGCCGCCCCCATCCAGGCCGCCGCCGTGGACGCGGAATTCGGCCCCGGCTGGACCGTCCGCAACAGCGTCCTGCGCCTGAACCACGGCGTCGGAGTCAACGCCGGCAACGGCAGCCGCATCCTCGACAACCGCATCCTCGACAATGGCCACGCCGGCTTTTCCGGATCGGGAACGGACTTTCTGATCGCCGGCAACGAGATCGCCCGCAACGGCTATGCCGGCGTCGATTTCCATTGGGAGGGCGGCGGCGGCAAGATCACCGAATCCGGCGGCGGCGGACTCATCCGTGGCAATTGCGTCCACGACAATGTGGGCGCCGGAATCTGGGCCGACATCGATGTGCACCGGTTGGTGATCGAGGACAATCTGGTCTTCGGCAACGCCGACAACGGCATCACCTACGAGATCAGCTACGACGGGGTGATCCGCAACAACCGGGTCGCCGACAACGGGCAGCGCGGCCAGGGCTGGTTCTGGGGCGCCCAGATCCTGATCTCCAGCGCGCGGGGCGTGAGGGTCTACGGCAACGACATCGACGTGCCGAACGGCTACGGCAACGCGGTGACGGTGGTGTCTCAGGACCGCGCCCCCTACACCCCCGCCGTCGGCAACGAGATATTCGACAACCGCATCGTCATCCGCAACGCCGACGCGCGGGTCGGCGCCGTCACCGACGTGGACGCCGACAACGCCGTGGTCGCCGCCGGGAACCGGCTTTACGCCAACCGCTACTATCTGGCAGACCTGAAGGAGCGAATCTGGTTCTGGAACGACGCGGAGGCCGACTGGAACGCCATCCGTGCCCAAGGTCAGGAAGTGGGCGGTATCGTCAACGCCGGCATTCCACAGAAAACGCCGCTGAGCTGCCCTTCCACGGCCCCTACGGACAATGTTCGATGATCTTTCCTTCCCCCAACTCTTCCATAAAGAGAAAGATCTAATCAAGTCATCACGCGTAGGTTTCCCTGCCACTGTTACAGTTTTGAAAAAGTTACTAATTTGGAGGTACTTTGCGGATATCCGCGCACAGTATTATGATCTTGTTTGCGATTGACGGTCAAACGCGGCTGCGATGTTATTGGATCGAAGCGGTCGTCCAGGCCTCTTGCAGCAACGCCTCCGCGCTTGATCCGTTTCCATTGATCGAATAGGGCCAAAGTCTTCGCGCCGGTGATGTCGGCGGCGACGTTGGCGACGATCCTGGGCGGTTCCCTGCGGCGGCGTGTCCATGGCGTGTGGCTGAGGGAGATTTTGTATGTTGCCGTGCAAAGACGGAACGCGCCTGCCCAACGCCTTCCGCCGCGCCCCATCGGTCACATCCTTCGCATCCAACCACATCCTGGCCGCCACGCGCCTGACCGCCGCCCCGATGAACGACTCCGGCTCGTTCGGGTCCTATTACCGGATGTCCGGAGGAGCGCGGCCGCTGGGGGAGGACCAGAGCGTCACCGCCATCCTGCACGACGAAACGCCGCTGACGCGGGAAAGCCTGTCCACCAGCCTCAACCTGTGCGGACGGGGAGTGCGGGTGCTGACGGCGGCGTCGCTGGCCGACCTGGAAAGCGTGGTGCGGCGGGACGGAGCGCCGGATGTGGCTCTGGCCAATTTCAGCGGGCGGCTCGCTTCCGATCCGGATTTCCGGCCGAGGCTGGCCGAACTGCTCGCCGTCCTGGACGGCATCCCGCTCATCATGCTGTCGGATTCCGACGAGACCTCGACGGCGCTGGAGGCCATCCGCCAGGGTGCGCACGGCTACATTTCCACCACCGTCGGCCTGACCATGGCGCTGGAGGCGATCCGTCTGGTCGCGGCGGGTGGCATCTTCGTTCCGGCACCCATCCTGCACCGGTTGATCATCGACCAAGCCGGGTTGACGGACCCGATGCTTCACGCCGCCTTATCCGTCCCGGAGCCCGCAGCCAACGGCAAGCCCCATCTGACGCAACTGACCCCGCGTCAACTCGCCGTCCTGGAATGCCTTCAGGAAGGCAAGCCGAACAAGGTCATCGCCCATGAGTTGGGAATGCGGGAAAGCACCGTGAAAGTGCATGTCCGGAACATCCTGCGGCGGCTCGGCGCCACCAACCGGACGGAAGCGGTCTGCCGCGTCATGCGCGAAGACAACTGAGCGCAACACAAAAGAACGGCGCGGCGGGATCCCGCACCGTTCCATCACGGGACCGACCGATCAGGGCTGGTTCGATTCCAGGACCGTGCCGCGGGACAGATGGGCGTGCGCCATGAAGGCGGCCTCCGTCCGGTTGGTGGCGCCCAGCTTCTTCAGCACGTTGCGCACATGGGCCTTGGCGGTGTTCTCGCACATGCCCAGCATGTAGGCGATCAGCTTGTTCGACTTGCCCTCCCGCATGCAGGTCAGCACGGCCATTTCCCGCGGCGTCAGCCCGCCGATCCGGTCCGTCGCCGGCAGGGAAGCGCCCGACGGCGGGGTCTGCGGAACGGCGATGCCGCCCGGCACCGGCGCAATCAGCGATTGCAGGGAGGTGGCCGGCACGAAGGTTCCCCCCGCGGCGACCAGCCGGATCGCCTCCAGCATGACTCCCAGCCCGAGGTTGGGCACGATGTAGCCGCGTACGCCGAGGCGCAGGCTTTCCAGGATCATCCCGCCGTCGTCGCGGTCCGAAATGAGCACCAGCGGCACCGGCAGGCAGGCCGACACCGCGTCGCGGATGGCCGCGCACAGACCGTCGTTCAGGCCCATCTGCGCACCGATGTTGCACAACACGACCTCTGTCCGTCCGTCCCGCGCCAGGACTCCCGCGGCGTCCTTCAGCGAGGCCACCGATCGCACGGTCATGTCCTGGCACAGCGTGCCGAGGCCAAGCGAAAAGCAATCCCGAGTGAGGCTGTTCGGGTCCGCCAGGACCACCGAAATCCCTGGGGCGATCCCTGGAGCGATCCCCGATTGCTGCTTGATGTCCGTCGTCATCCGCTCCCCCTTTTGGTTAAACGCCATTTTTCGCACCCCTCAAACCGGTGTGGAGGCCTCAGCCCGCCCTCATCGGCAAAAGGGTTTCAATTTTCGGGTAAGCGCGTCCGCTCGCGGATACTCGGAAAGATTTCACTTTCTTCATTTTCAGCGCCTTTCCCTGCCGACCAGATGGATTGTTTGTGTTGGAAGATCATCAGGAATGCTTGCGCGGTTTGCATTTGATGCTTTCAACGTTACCAGAACATCCGGTCCGGTAAATACGCACTTCGATGCAGGGTTGTGACCGGTCGACGTTTTATTCCGTACCTATTCCGGCGCCCATGACGCCTCTCCTCGCAGGGCGCGTACGCCTTTGTGAGGATGGGAGCGGCGTGGCGTGCTTATGCAACCCTATCCCGCAGCCGGGACGAGGGAAGCCGCCATCCGCCTCCTTCTGCTTTGCGACCAAAAGAACAGGCCCGAATGGCACAAGCCGGAGAACAGCGCCCTCTGACCAATGGAAAGGCCACAAGGACAAGACGGTGCGCTTCCGGAGGGCGATCATCGAAACCTCTCCTGAAGACACAGGATTCAAACGAAAATACTTCAAATAGGAGGTAAAGACAAAGTCCGACGTAGTTATTTCTGCGCGGGATTGACGTTGACGAGCGCTTGGGTGCAGCGCAGCATAAGGCCAGGGAAACGGGGTCGGGAGATAGGCTTCATGGGATCGAGCGGGAAGGCGGTTTCATCGCCCCGCGCCGCCGCGCGCGGCCCAGGTCCGATGAACGGGCGCCGGGCCATAGCGGCCCTTCTTCTGGACGAAACGCCGTTGACCCGTGAAAGCCTGTCCACTGGCCTCAGCCTGCGTGACCCGAGCCTGCAAATGCGGACCGCGGCATCGCTGGGCGAGGCGAAGGCGATGCTTGCCGCCGGAACGCCAACCGCCGTCGTGCTGTGCAACGTCGTCAGCCTGACTCCGCCGAACGGCAGCGTCCTGGCGACGTTGCGCAACGTTGCCGGCGCCTTCGGCGGCACGCCGCTGGTCGTCCTGTCCGACGGGGAAGAGGCGGACCTGCCGTTGGAAGCCAGCCGACTGGGCGTGCGGGGGTGTCTGCCGACCAGCGTCGGCCTCGCCGTCGCACAGGAGGCTCTTCGTCTGGTCGCGAGCGGCGGCACCTTCTTCCCCTCCCCCTTCCTCCACCGCCTGATGCAGCATTGCGAGGCGGCGGCGGACGAACCGCCCGCACCGCCCGGCGGAGCGGCGCTGACCGCGCGTCAGCGTGGCGTTCTGCAACGGCTGCGCGAGGGGAAATCGAACCGCGTCATCGCGCAGGAGTTGGGGATCAGCGAGAACACGGCGAAGGTCCATGTGCGCGGAATCCTGCGGGCGCTAGGCGCCTCCAACCGCGCCGAGGCCGTGCGCAAGGCGTGGCAACCCGCCGAGCCTGCTGTTCCGCAAGCGCTCAGCCAGGATCGGCGCCGGGATCGGGACTGACCGTACCGCCGCCGTGGATCAGCCGCAGGGCGGCGATCACCTCGGCCAGCGGCATCCGTCCGCTCAGCACCCCGCGCAGACCGAGACGCGCCGCCGCCGCGGTCACCGCCGCGCCGGGCCGGTCGGCCAGAACAGCCACGGGGGGATGGGACCCGCCTCCCGACAGCGCATCCAGAAGCTGGCCGACGCCGCCCTTGGCCGGATCGGCGCGCCCGATGCTCACCAGAACCACGTCGGCGCCGCGCAGGACGGCGGGAAGGTCGGCCAGCGCCGCGGCGCTGCGCCGGTGGCTGACCGCCACGTCCGGCGCGAAGGCGTTGATGGCGGCGGCGAGGCTTTCGCCGAATAGGGAGCGGTCGTCGATCAGCAACACGGCGATCGGTGTCCGCCCGCCGGTTCGCCCGTCCGGTTGCGGAGGAACGGCGCCGCCCCGCGCGCCGGAGGGCGCACGGGGCATGAACTCTCGACGGATGCCGGCCAGCGCGTCCAAGCCAATCATGGCTGTGTCTTTCGGAATCGGGAGATCCCAGCCGGCCCCCGCGCGGGGCCGCCGCCGCCGGGGCGGGGACGGCCCGTTCAAGGCGCCGGTGCGTGACCGGAGTCGGCGGGCGTCGCGCCCGCGTCAATCAGCCAGGTCGGAGGCGGCTGCAGCAAGCTGCCCGGAGAAGGGAAGGACACAGGAGTCCGCCGCGAAGCCATTGCTGAGGAGCATGGCCTCCGCCGCCTTGCGCCGCTTCGCCGCGTCGGGCCGCAGGCTCTCGGGCCAGACATCGCGCCGCCCGACGGAGCAATAGTGGAAACCCGCCGCCGCCATGGCCGCCGGGGCATAGACGTTGCGCAGATCGACCATCACCGGGCGACGCATCAGGCTGCGGACGCGACCCAGATCCAGCGCGCGGAACTCGTTCCATTCCGTCAGGATGGCGACGCAGTCGGCCTCGGCGAGCGGAGCGTAGGCGTCGTCATGCCAAACCACGCCGGGCAGCAGATGGCGCCCCTCCTCCATGCCGGCGGGGTCGTAGACGTGAACCGTGGCGCCTGCCTCCTGAAGCAGCGGGATGATCTCCAGGCTCGCCGCCTCGCGCATGTCGTTGGTGTCGGGCTTGAAGGTGATGCCCAGCACGGCGATCCGCTTGCCCGCCGCGTCCGGCCCGCAGGCCTGGAGGATCCGCCCGGCCATCAGCCGCTTGCGCGCCCGGTTCACGTCCACCACCGTTTCGATCAGCCGCACCGGCGCACCGTGCTGCCGCCCGGTGCGCACCAGCGCCTCGGTGTCCTTGGGGAAGCAGGAGCCGCCGAAGCCCGGCCCGGCGTTCAGGAAGGGACGCCCGATGCGCCCGTCCAGCCCCATGCCCGCTGCCACGTCCTGCACATCGGCCCCCACCCGCTCGCACAGGTCGGCCACCTCGTTGATGAAGGTGATCTTGAAGGCCAGGAAGGCGTTGGCCGAGTATTTCGTCAACTCCGCCGTCTCGATGCCGGTGCGCACGAAGGGCGTCCCGGCGCGGATCAGCGGCTGGTAGAGGGCGTCCATCACCGCCCGCGCACGGTCGGAGTCGGCGCCGATCACCACGCGGTCGGGCTGCATGAAATCCCCGATGGCCGAGCCTTCGCGCAGGAATTCCGGGTTGGACACCACGTCGAACTCGGCGCGCGGGTTGATGTCGCGCACCAGCGCGGCGATCTGGCGCCCGGTGCCGACCGGAACGGTCGATTTGGTCACGATGACCGTGTAGCGGGACATGGTCCGCGCGATCTCCGCCGCCGCGGCGTGGACGTAGGTCAGGTCGGCCCCGCCGTCGCCGGGACGGGAGGGGGTGCCGACCGCGATCAGCACCACGTCCGCCCCCTCCATGGCGACCGCGAGGTCGGAGGTGAAGGACAGACGGTCCGCCGCCATGTTGCGCGCCACGAGGACGTCGAGACCGGGCTCGTAGATGGGAATCTCGCCGCCCCTCAGGCGCCGGATTTTCGTTTCGTCCTTGTCCACACAGCACACGTCGATGCCGAATTCGGCAAAGCAGGCGCCGGACACGAGACCGACATAGCCGGTCCCCACAACAGCGATCCGCATCATTCCACTCCTGTTGCTTGATGGCGTTGCCGAAGCCATCCCTGGCCGGCTCGAAAGTTGGCCGTCAGGCCACGGCGCGCTCCGCCATGCCGTTCGCTTGCCCGCTCTCGCGCAGCGCCCAACGCACGGTTTCCGCCAGCCCCTGCTCCAACCGCGTGCGCGGCGTCCAGCCGAGCACCGACCCGGCGTAGGTCACGTCCGCCTGCACGCTGCGCTGCTCACCCGGACGTTCGGGGTGGTAGAGCACGGGATGGTCCGCCCGCGTCCGGCCGAGCGCTCCCAGCGCAAGGTCGGCCAGTTCGCTGATGCTGGTCTGCCGCCCGCTGCCGAGGTTGAAGATCTTCCCGTGGCTGGCCGGGTTGTCGAGCGCGCCGACCCAGGCGTCCACCACGTCGTCGATGAAGACGAAATCGCGGGTCTGCTCGCCGTCGCCGTAGATGCGGATCGGCTCGCCACGGATGATGTTGCCCAGGAAGATGCCCAGCACCCCCTGATAGGGGTTGTCCACCGCCTGCCGCGGTCCGTAGACGTTGTACATGCGGAAAGAGGTGACGGCCAGACCGCCCGGCAGGTCGGGCCGCGCCGCGGTCAGATGCACGTAGCGCTCCCCCGCGTATTTCGTCACCCCGTAGTAGGACACCGGGGAGCAGGGCGTGTCCTCCGGCGTCGGCACCACCTCGGCGTTGCCGTAGGCGCTCATCGAACTGGCGTAGAGAAGGCGCTTCACCCCGCGCTCCACGCACTGCTGAAGGACGTTCACCGTCCCCTCCACGTTGGTCCGCAGATCGCCGACCGGGTTGCTGAAGGCGCGGATGATCGATACCTGCCCGGCGATGTGGATCACCGCGTCGGGCACCTCCTCGAACGCCTTGTCGAGATCGGCGGGGTTGGTGACGTCGCCGCGGATGTAGCGGACCTCCGCCGGCACGTTGGAGCGCAGCCCGGTGGACTCGTTGTCGATCACCGTCACCCGGTGGCCGAGCGACACGAGGCGGTGCGTGATGTGGGAGCCGATGAATCCGGCCCCGCCCGTTACAAGAACGTCCATTGGTTCCTCCACCGCACAGGAATGGGATTACGCGCTGAGGGCGATGCGGCCCGGTTCCAACTGGGTCTGGTCCGTCGGCAGGCCGTTCTGAGCGAGATAGCGTTCCGCCCAGTCCCACAGGCGGCGGATGCCGGTGTCGCGGTCCACCTGCGGGCGCCAGCCGAGGACCTGCTCGGCCTTGCGGATGTCGCTGACGTAGCAGGGCTGGTCGCCGGGCCGCCAGTCGGAGAAGTCGGCCTCCACCGGCGCGCCGCGCAGGGTGGACAGCATCTCCCCGAACTCGCGCCAGACCGAGATGGTGTTCTCCGGCCCACCGCCGATGTTGAAGACCTGGCCACGGCTGACCTCGATCTTCTCGGTGGCGAGGCGGAAGGCGCGCACCAGATCCTCGACGAACAGCACGTCGCGCACCTGCATGCCGTCGCCGTAGATGTGGATGGGCCGCCCGCTCAGCGCCGAGATGATGAAATGCGCGACCCAGCCCTGGTCCTCGTTGCCGAACTGGCGCGGGCCGTAGATGCAGCTCATCCGGAAGACGACGGTCGGCAGGTCGTAGATGCGGGCATAGTCGCGCACATACTGGTCCGCCGCCCCCTTGGAGCAGCCGTAGGGTGAATGGAAGTCCAGCGGCTCCGCCTCCGAGACGCCGAGCGGGCGGTCGACGAAGCGGTAGCGGCTGCCGGTCTGCTCCACCGCCACATGCTCCAGCCCGCCATAGACCTTGTTGGTCGAGGTGAAGACCACCTTCGGCGGAGTCTTCATGCGGCGCGCCGCCTCCAGCACGTTGAAGGTGCCGAGCGCGTTGATGTCGAAGTCGGTGCGCGGGTCGTCCAGCGACGAGGTCACCGCGACCTGCCCGGCGAGGTGGTAGACCTCCTCCGCCCCGGCCATGCAGGATTTGACGGCGGCGAAGTCGCGCACGTCGGCCTTCATGAAGGTCAGGCGGGAGCCGGCGTTGAGGGTTTGCAGCCACGCCGCGTTCCGCTCGCTGCCCGGCCGCAGCAGGGCGTCCAGGACGACGACGTCGCGCCCGTCATCCAGCAGGTTCTTGACCAGATTGCAGCCGACGAAGCCGGCCCCGCCGGTCACGAGCGTCTTGCCTTCCATAGGTGTCTTCTCCATTGCTGCGGCTTTTACCGGTTGGGCAGGGGGTGTTGGGCAGGGGTTCAGGCGGCCTTGAGGATGGCGGCGCCCGCCGGGCGGCGGACCACCGCCTCGTAGAGCCGATGGGTGTCGGCGGCGGCGGCGGCCCAGTCGAAGCGCTGGGTGGCGCGCAGGCGGCCGTGGCGGCCCATCCGCGCCCGCCGTTCGGGGTCCGCGGCCAATTGCTCGACGGCGGCGCGCAGGGCCTGCGGGTCGCCCGGCTCGACGATCACAGCGCAGCCGTCGTCGACCTGATGGGGGATGCCGCCGACCCGGGTCGTCACAACCGGAACACCGAAAGCCATCGCCTCCAGGATCACGTTGGGGAAGGTGTCGGCCAGGGTCGGGAAGACGAACAGGTCGGAGCGGCGGAACATGGCGGCGACCTCCGCCTCGGCCAGATTGCCGGTGAGGTGGATGGTCTGGCCCGGCCCGCAGCGGCGCTGGTAGGCCTCATAATCGACGAAGTCCCGCTTCTCGCCGCCGACGATCAGGCGGAACGGCATCGACAGCCCCACGAAGGCGTCGAGCAGCACGCCCAGCCCCTTGTTGGCCGTGTGGTTGGCCAGGAAGAAGGCGGTGACGGGGCCGCCATCCTCCTCCCGCTCCGGGATGCCGAACCTCCGCTGGATGTCCTGGTCCGCCGGGGTCGGGGCGCCCCAGTCGTTCGGGCGATCGACGCCGTAGGGAATGACGGCGATGTCGTCCCCCGTGAAGCCGAAGCCGCGGACGATCGGCAGGTCGACCGGCGAGATCGCGCAGATCGCCGCGGCGTTGCGGACGACGTAGCGGACGGGGCGGTCGATCAGCAGGCCCCAGGCCAGCCGCCGCGCCGCGTCCATGCGCCGAAAAGCCGCCGGGTTGCCGATCTCCACGAAGCCGTGGGTGGACACCACGTAGGGCACGCCCTTCGCCACGCAGGCGCGGGCCACCCGCATCATCTCCAGCGCCGGGATCGGGTTGTGGATGTGCACCAGATCGTAGGAGCCGTGACGGATCAGCGCCGGGATGCTCGACTGGTAGAACAGGGTCTTCGCGCGGTTGGGCAGCATGGAATCAAGCCCGGCGAAGGGGCTGGAGGTGCGGACGTCGATCCGTTCGCCCGGCTTGGTGAGGTCCATCGGGACCCGGCTCGCCATGCCCATGTTCGCGATGTCGATGCGGTCATGCGCCTGCAGCGCAACGCTCAGCTTCTCCGCTGCCTTGCTGGCGCCGCTGACCGCCAGATGCGGCGGCACGACGATCGCCGACAGGATCTTCAGGCTCATCGCAGGAATCCTCGACTGTCATGGAAGCGCGGGCCGCATCGGTCGCGGTTCAGAGCGCTGTTCCGAGGTCGTTCAGGAAAATCCGCCGACGCAAAGCCGTTTCATTTTAAAAACGGCACCGCACAATCACAGCATCGGAAGGATTTTCATTTTTAATAACGGCTCTTTTATTTGGCAACCACCAAACAACCATCACCGTCTAACCAAATCGAAGCTCTCCTTTCGGACGGCGTGCCTGGCCGCTGCGGACCAGAGGCATCTGCACCGCCTGGCAGGCCAGCAGGAACAGGAAGGCCGGATTCAGCATGACGTAGCGCCGCCACAGCCGCCGCGGTTCGGTGGACAGCCGGAACAGCCATTCCAGGCCGGAATTCTGCATCCACATCGGCGCCTGAGGCTGTTTCCCGGCGATGAAGTCGAAGGCCGCGCCCACCGCGATCAGCGGCATCGACAGCGCGGCCTTGTGCTCGTAGACCCAGGTTTCCTGGCGCGGGCAGCCCAGCCCGACGAAGACGATGCGGGCACCGGACTCGATGATCTCGCAGTCGACCGCCGCGCGCTCCTCTGCGCTGAGGGTGCGGAAGGCGGATGGGCGGGCGCCGGCGATGATCAGACCGGGGAAGCGCTCCATCAGCGCGGTGGTCAGCGTGTCGAGCAGACCCGCCGTGGCGCCGTAGAGATAGATGGGAAGTCCCTTCGCCGCCGCCGCCGCGCAGGTGCGCAGCATCAGGTTCGGGCCGTAGACGCGGTCCGGCAGGGCGGCGCCGTGCAGGCGGTTCAGCGCCCAGCGCACCGGCTGGCCGTCCGGCGTCACGAGGTCGATGGCGTTCAGGCGGTAGCGGTGCTCGGGGTCGAGCGCCCCGGTCATCACCCCGTGAACGGCCAGCGCGCTGACCGCGAAGGGCTTCTGCTGCTCCGCCGCGTCGATGATGGCGCGCACGCCGGCCTCGTAATCGACGGCGTTGACGTAGACGCCGAGCACTTCCTTTTTCCCATGGTCGATCATGCCACGGCCTCCACGCGCCAGCGGCGCCGATTGCTGTCGTGAATGTCGGTGAGGATGTTGCGCACATCGTGCCGGATGTCCCAGGACGGGTAGTGGGAGCGGAACCGGTCGAGCGAGCTGACCCACCAGATGTGGTCGCCGATGCGGTTGGCCTCCTTGAAGGCCAGATCCATCGGGCGCCCGGTGATCTCCTCGCACAGCGCCACCGCCTCCAGGATGGAGCAGTTGCTCGCCCGTCCGCCGCCGATGTTGTAGACCTCGGCGCCGCGCGGCGCGTCGTAGAACGCCTGGAAGGCGGCGATCAGGTCGTTGCTGTGGATGTTGTCGCGGACCTGCTTGCCCTTGTAGCCGATCACGTCGTAGCGGGCGCCGGTGACGGCGCAGCGCATCAGATAGGCCAGGAAGCCGTGGAGCTGCGTCGGCGAATGGTTCGGCCCGGTCAGGCAGCCGCCGCGGAAGCACACCGTCTTCATCCCGAAATAGCGGCCGTACTCCTGGACCAGAACATCGGCGGCGACCTTGGAGGCGCCGAACAGGCTGTGCAGGGTGGCGTCGATCGACATGTCCTCGGCGATGCCGCCGGCGTAGCGGTGGGACGGGTCGATCTCATAGCGGGTCTCCGTCTCGATCAGCGGCAGGCGGTTCGGCGTGTCGCCGTAGACCTTGTTGGTCGAGGTGAAGATGAACACGGCGTCCGGGCAATGCCGCCGCGCCGCCTCCAGCAGGTTCAGCGTGCCGTTGGCGTTCACCGAGAAATCCATCTGCGGGTCGCGCGCCGCCCAGTCGTGCGAGGGCTGGGCCGCCGTGTGGATGATCAGCGAGATGGCGGACCCATGCCGCTCGAACAGCGCGTCGATGGCCGCGGCGTCGCGGATGTCGATGGCGTGGTGGCGGTAGCGCTGGCGCAGCGTCTGTTCCAGGGTCTGGCGTTGCCACGCGGTCGAGGCCTCGTCGCCGAAGAAGGTGCGCCGCATGTCGTTGTCGATGCCGACGACGTCCATTCCCAGCGCACCGAAATGCAGGCAACTCTCCGACCCGATCAATCCGCAGGAACCGGTGACAAGGGCGACGGACATGGCGTCAAACTCCTTTGCGGCCATTCATTGGTTTTTTGGTCAGTAGGCGTTGCGGTCCCAGAAAAGGAGGAGGGCGGTGCGCACCATGATCTCGGCGTCCAGCCCCAGGGACCAGTTGTCGACGTAGTAGAGGTCGTGTTCGACGCGGCGGGCGGCGGTGTGGAGGTTGTCGATCTCGCCGCGCAGCCCGTTCACCTGCGCCCATCCGGTGATTCCGGGGCGGACGCGGTGGCGGCAGGCGTAGTTCTCCACCGCCTCGTGGTACAGCACGTCCCCGGCCTTCATCGCGACGGGATGGGGACGCGGCCCGACGATGGACATGTCGCCGCGCAGCACGTTGAAGAGCTGCGGAAGCTCGTCGATGCTGGTGCGGCGCAGGAAGCGCCCGACGCGCGTCACCCGCGGATCGTTGCGCACGGTCCGCTGCGCGCCCGACTGGTCGCCGCGGTCGGTGTGCATCGTGCGGAACTTCCAGATCTCGAATTCCTCGTTGTTGAAGCCGAAACGCTTCTGGCGGAACAGAACCGGGCCTGGGCTTTCCAGCTTGATCGCTACCGCGGCCAGCAGCAGAACGGGCGCCAGCACCGCCAGCGCCGCACCGCCGATCAGCAGGTCCTCCGACCGCTTCAGAACCCCGCGCCAGCCGGCCAGCGGGTGATGGATGACGCCGAGCAGCGGAACGCCCGCCGTCGCATCGACCGACAGGCCCGCGGTGCAGGCGATCAGCCGGTGCGGCAGCAGGCGGACATCCACCGCGAGGACGCGCAGCCGTTCCAGGATGTCGGTGATCTCGGCCTCGGCGCTCCAGGGCAGGGCCACCACCACGAGGTCGATGCGGTTCTTGCGCACCTGTTCGACCAGCCCGGTCACGCCTCCCAGCACCGGCACCCCGGCCAACCGGGCGGTGGCCAGGGGCGGAGCGTTCACGGATGACGGCCGGTCCGCCGCGGTGGACACCGCGCCGACCACCTGATAGCCCGCGCCCTCCGTGCGCTGGAGCCGGTCCAACCATTCGAGAGCCAGATCATTGGTGCCGACCAGCAGGGTCCGCTGCCGCAAACCGCCGGCCAGATTCCAGTCGCGCGCCAGCCGGAGGAACAGGCTGCGCAGCGCGGTCAGCCCGAACAGGCCGAGCCCGTACCACAGCCACAACGTCCCCGCCGCCGCCGTGTCCAGCCGCCGCAGATCCCCCGTCACGCCGAGCATGAGGACGAGCACCAAGAAGGCCGCCGTCCAGGCCCCGAACAGCGGCCCTGCGTGCGAACCGATGGTCCGCCGCACCGCCTTGGGACGCAGGTTGCGGTAGCAGCCCGCGCTGTAGAAGCACATCAGCGACAGCACGGCCAGCGGGCCGACCGCGGCGTTGAAAACGCCCGCGAAAGCATGAACGGCGTCTGTGAACAGGGCCGGATCGGCGGGAGCGGCCCGCAGCACACGGGCGGCGATGCCCTCCGCCGCCAGCCCCGTCCCAACGACCACCAGCGCGTCCGCGGCCACCAGCCCACACAGCAGTGCGGGGGCGGAGGCCGCCGCGGCGACCGGCGAGACGGAGTCCGGGCGCGGGCTCTGGATGGCCATCCCCACGCGTGCGCCGTAGTCCGGCTTCGCCGAGCTGTCTCGTGAAGGGAGTTCGAACATCCGCCGTTCCCTGTTGGCCCATTCCCTGCCGCCGCACCCCAGCGATGCGGCGGCGCTGCCGGCTGCGTCGCCGCGCTCAGAAATAGGTCTTGGCGAAATAGGCGATGGTGCGCTCCAGCCCCTCTTCGAGCGGCACGTGCGGCATCCATTTCAGGTAGGCGTGGGCCTTGGTGATGTCCGGCTTGCGCTGCCGCGGATCGTCCTGGGGCAGCGGGTGCCGCTCGACCCGGGAGCGCGATCCAGTCATCCGGATGACGGTCTCCGCCAGCTCCAGAATGGTGAACTCGCCGGGGTTGCCGAGGTTGATCGGGCCGGTCACTGTCCCGTCCGTCTCCATCAGCCGGTGCAGCCCCTCGACCAGATCGTCAACGTAGCAGAAGGACCGCGTCTGCGACCCGTCGCCATAGATCGTGATCGGATCGCCCTTGAGCGCCTGGACGATGAAGTTCGACACCACGCGCCCGTCGTTCGGATTCATGCGCGGCCCGTAGGTGTTGAAGATGCGCGCGACCTTGATCGGAACCTTGTGCTGCCGGTTGTAGTCGAAGAACAGCGTCTCGGCGCAGCGCTTGCCCTCGTCGTAGCAGGCGCGCGGCCCGATGGGATTGACGTTGCCCCAATAGTCCTCGCGCTGCGGGTGGACGAAGGGGTCGCCGTAGACCTCGCTGGTCGAGGCCTGGAGGATCGTCGCCTTCACCCGCTTGGCCAGCCCCAGCATGTTGATGGCGCCGTGCACCGACGTCTTGGTCGTCTGCACCGGATCGAACTGGTAATGCACCGGCGAGGCCGGGCAGGCGAGGTTGTAGATCTTGTCGACCTCGACATAGAGGGGAAAGGTGATGTCGTGGCGCACCGCCTCGAACTTCGGGTTGTCCAGCAGATGCGCAATATTCGAACGCGATCCCGTGAAATAATTGTCGACGCACAGGACCTCTTTCCCGGCGGCCAGAAGACGCTCGCACAGGTGCGATCCGATGAACCCGGCGCCACCTGTCACAAGAACGCGCTCAGTCGTGGACGTCATTGAGCCTCTCCATGGAGTTGACCGGGGGAATTCGACCAGGCAACGGCCGCACGCGGAGATATCGCGCCAAACCGCTTCCACGATTATTTTAAAATCCGACGACGAGCCGCAGCATTTCGCCACACGATACGGAGCAACACTCAGCCCCTTACGTGGGAATGCACGACCATGTCTGGAATTGAGCGACGTTTTGAAGCCTGAACCGGCTCCGCTTCACCCGGCAAACTGTGACCGGCGCAGAGTTGACCGTCAAACGCGCGGACGGGGTATCGGATATGATTATTTATGACGGTCGTCGTCGTAAGCACAGCGACGGATGGCCCTTCTTTTTTTCAATTGTTGCGTGGCCCTATTCACGATAATCGGAGTCTGTCCGGTAACGGTTGCAGCAGCGGAACATCACTGTCTATTTGGCCCATCCATTCGGACCTGGTCTTTAAAAGGCGTCCGAATTTTTGGTTATCTTCAAGGAAAACAAAAGGCCGCAGTGCGGCCTTTTGCAACCACCCGCCAAGCCCATCCCGGGCCGGACCGCCAGCCAGCAAGACGAAAGGGGCGACGACGTGACTTCTTCGATCGGCAAAGGCGGAACGCTTCCAGGCCACGAAGCGCACACCAGCGTCCTTCCGGACAGTCTCCTGCAATCGGGCGCCGGGGAATCCTCCGACGTCCGCAGCCGGCAGGAGGCGACCGTCTTCGCCACGCTGGCCGTGCTGTGGCGGCGCAAGCTGCTGCTGCTCACCGTCATCCTGCTGGGAACGGCGACCATCACCTACGTCATGCAGTCGCTGAAGCCGATGTACCGGGCCACCGCAATGGTGCAACTCGATTCCCGGCGGGTCGAGCTGGCGGAATTCAAGTCGGTGGTGTCCAACCTGACACCCGAGGCGCCGGCGGTGCGCAGCGAGGTGTCCATCGTCGGCTCGCGCGCCCTGGCGGAACGGGTGGTGGAAAAGCTGGGCCTGATCAACGATCCCGAATTCAACCCGACGCTCAAGGCGCCGGACGGCGCGGACGATCATTGGCTGAAGCGAGTCACCAAGGCCGGTGTCGGTGCGCTGCCGCCGGAAGGCAACGACGTGCTGCGCCGGATCGTGCAAGAGGCGACCGCGCTGTTCCGCGCCGATGAAAGCCCCATCGCCCGCGACCCGGATCAGGCCCGCCTGCTGACCATCGACACGCTGCTGCGCCGGATCGAGGCGCGCAACGACGACCGTTCCTTCACCATCATCATCGAGGCGTCATCGGTCGATCCCGCCAAGGCCGCCGCCATCGCCAATGCCTTCGGCCAAGCCTATCTGGACTACCGGACGGAAATGAACCGCAGCATGACCGAGCGGGTCAACCAGTGGCTCGGCGGGCGGCTCATCGAGGCGCGCGAGGCGGTGCGAGGCGCCGAGGAGGCCATCCGCAGCTTCCGCAAGGAGAACAGCCTGCTGGAGTTGCCGCCGGACGGGCGCAATATGGTCCAGCAGCAGATGAACGAAATCGCCACCCAGCTGACCGCCGCGCAGGCGCAGAAGGCGGCGGCCGAGGCCCGCGTGCGCCAGGCTCGCGACCAGACCGCCACCAACAACGCCGCGGCGATCCCGGAGGTGCTGGCCTCCCCGCTGATCCAAAAGCTGCGCGAGGCGGAAGCGATGCTGGAGCGCCGGCTGGCCGAGCTTCAGCAGGTCTACGGCGACAAGCATCAGGACATCGTGAATCTCCGTCGCGGCATCGGCGAGTTGAAGGCCCGCATCCGCGACGAGGTGGGCAAGATCCAGAAGGGCCTAGACGCCGATCTGGAGGTCGCGCGCATCCGCGAGGCCACCCTGCTGAAGAGCATCGCCGACCTGCAGGAGCAGCAGAAGGGCATCGAGGCGACCGGCATCCAGCTCCGCGATCTGGAACGCGCCGCCGACGCGCACCGCACGCTCTACCGCAGCCTCGCCGAACGCTACGAACAGACGATGGCGCTGAAGAACACCGGCGCGCTGGATGCGCATCTCAGCGCCCCGGCCCTGCCGCCGATCCGCCCGGCCTTCCCGCAGCTGCGCATGTCGCTGGGCGTCGGGCTGGTCGGGTCAACGGCGCTGGCGGTCGCGCTGGTGCTGCTGCTGGAGCGGCTCAGCTCCGGCCTGCGCACACCGAGCCAAGTGGAGCGGGCGACCGGCGTGCCCTGCCTCGGCATGGTC
Source organism: Azospirillum sp. UFLA03-27 (assembly GCF_059803775.1). Taxonomy (NCBI): domain Bacteria; kingdom Pseudomonadati; phylum Pseudomonadota; class Alphaproteobacteria; order Rhodospirillales; family Azospirillaceae; genus Azospirillum; species Azospirillum sp. UFLA03-27. The sequence goes on from NZ_JAUQTX010000051.1 coordinate 26,435, forward strand.
CCGTCGCTTCCCCGCAACGAGGCGGCCTGGAACCTGCCTCTCCACCCCGATAGCCGCCGCGCTCGCGAGATCGGGGCCTTCCGCGAGGCGATCCAGACGGTGCGCACCATGGCCTGCATGCCGCGCAAGCGGGGGACGCCGCCCAAGGTGCTGCTCGTCACCTCCTCCATCCCCAAGGAGGGTAAGTCGGTGCTGGCGGCCAATCTGGCGCGGTCGCTGGCCGGGCTGGGGCTGAACACGCTGCTGATCGACGCGGATTTCCGCCGCCCCTCCATCGCGAAGCTGCTGGGCTACCAGCCGCAGGGCAGCGTCGCCGACCTGCTGGACGGCCGCGTCGGCATCGACGACCTGATCCATCAGGAAACCACCAACCTCGGCGTCCTGGGCAACACCGTCGGCACCCCCGACGCGCATGACCGCATCAGCTCCCAGGCGATGAGCGACCTGATCGCATGGGCGCGCCACAATTACGATGTCGTGGTGATCGACTCAGCCCCGGTGATGCTGTTCTCCGACGCGCTGGCCCTGTCCTTCCTGGCCGACAGCGTGATCTACGTCGTCCGCTGGCAGCACACACCACTGGACACCGTGATGGCCGGCTTCAACAAGCTGAAATCGGTCGACAGCGCGGTCGGCGGCGTCGTGCTGTCACGGGTCGTCGCGTCCAAGCACGTCAAGTACGGCCATAAAGACGACGCCTACTACTACGCCCTGCACGCGCCCGCGCGGCATTGACGCGCCGACGATCGGCGCCCCCGCGAAGGCAATCCCAAAAGCGAGGATTCCATGACCAACGCCGAGTTTCCGCGGCTCGCCATCATCGGCTGCGGCAGCATCGTGAGCCATCACCTGTTGCCGGCGCTGCTCCGCCTGGGCTGGCGGCCGAGCGTGCTCGTCGATCCCTCGCCGGAGCGGCTGGAGGCGGTGCAGGCCCTGCTGGGCCGCAACCGCGCGCCCGTCGCCATGGCCGACTGGCGGGAGGCGGCGGACCGGTTCGACGCGGCGCTGGTGGCCGCCCCGCCGATGCTCCACGCGCCGGTCGGCCAGAGCCTGCTGGAGGCCGGGAAGCACGTCTTCATGGAAAAGCCGCTGGCGGTCACGCTGGCCGATGCCGAGCGCATGGTGCAAACCGCGGAGGAGCGCCGGCGCGTGCTCGCGGTCGGGCTGATGCGCCGCTACGTCAACGGCGTCCGCTGGCTGAAGGCCCTGGTGGACTCCGGCCAGCTCGGCCGCATCCTGCGCTTCGAGGCGCGGGAGGGCTTCGTCTACAACTGGGGCATCAGTTCCCCGTCGATGCTGCGCCGCGACGGGGCGGGCGGTGGCGTTCTGCTCGACACCGGGTCGCACACGCTGGACCTGCTGCTGTGGTGGTTCGGCGAGGCGGCGGAGGTCGACTACAGCGACGACAGCCACGGTGGGCTGGAATCCGACTGCCGGCTATCCCTGACCATGGCGTCCGGCGCCACCGGATCGCTGGAGCTGAGCCGCACCCGCGCCCTGCGCAACACCATCCGTGTCTACGGCAGCAAGGGCAGCGTCGAGGTCCATCTCTATGAGAACCAGATCGCGTCGGACGTGCCGCAGATCCTCGATTTCGTCCATGACGGCTTCTCGGCCAACCACATCCCGCCGCAGATCTTCGGCGACCTGTTCCAGGCGGAGCTGAAGGGCTTCGCCGACGCCATCCGCAACGGACGCCCTGCCGCCGTCGGCGGGCGCGACGCCCTGCCCTCCACCGCCTTGATCGAACGCTGCTACGCCAGCCGTCAGCCGCTGGCCCTGCCCTGGGTCGACGGTCCGGCACCCGCCGCCGCTCCCCGCACGGACGGCCCGACCGTGGTGGTGACGGGCGCCGCCGGATTCATCGGCGGGCGGCTGGTCGAGCGGCTGTGCCTGGAGCATGGCGCCAAGGTTCGCTGCATCGTGCGCGACATCGCGCAGGCGGTGCGTCTGGCCCGCTTCCCGGTGGAGATCATCCGTGCCGACCTGCTGGACCGCGAGGCGATCGGCAAGGCGGTGGCGGGGGCCGACTGGGTCTTCCACTGCGCCTACGACGTGCGGTCGCGCCGCCAGAACATCGACGGGATGACCGCGCTGATCGACGCCAGCCTCGCCAACGGGGTGGAAAGCTTCGTCCATCTCAGCACCTTCTCCGTCTACGAACCGCTGCCCGACGGTCCGCTGTCGGAGGAGACGCGCGACGGCGACCGGGCCTGGAGCTACGTCCAGAACAAGCTCGACCTGGAGGCGATGGTGCTCGACGCGGCGCGCAAGCGCGGCCTGCCGGGTGTGGTGCTCCAGCCCTCCATCGTCTACGGCCCCTTCTGCAAGCCCTGGACGAACGCACCCGCCGAGATGCTGCTGAGCGGCACGGTGGTGCTGCCGCAGGAGAGCGGTTTGTGCAACGCCGTCTACATCGACGATCTGGTGGACGCGATGATCGCGGCGACCCGCAGCCCGCAGGCCATTGGGGAGCGCTTCGTGATCTCCGGCCCCGACGCCCCGCCCTGGGCCGCCGTCTTCGGGTGCTTCCAGGAGGCTCTGGGCGTGGACAGCCTGCGCTTCCAGCCCGCCGAGGCCATCCGCAAGGAGATGAAGAGCCTGCGGCGCGACATCGCCATGGTGCTTCAGGACCCCAAAAAGATCATCCAGATCATCGTGCGCTGGCGCCCAGCCCGCCGGGTCCTCCAGGGCGGGTTCGACAGCCTGCCGCCGCGGCTGCGCCATCTCGTGATGGTGCATTATTTCCTGAAGAAGAAGGCCAGCCGCAACCAGCTCTGGCTACCCGACGCGCAGAAGCTGGCGCTCTATCAGGCCAAGGCGCTCATCGACCTGACCAAGGCGCGCCGCCTGCTCGGCTACGCGCCGCGCTTCACCTTCGAGGACGGCATGGCGCTGACCGCGGACTATCTGCGCTGGGCCTACCGCGACGTGCCGCGCACCACCCCGGCCGCCCCACGGCCCGCCAATGAGGACCGGCATCCCCTGCCCGCCTCCACCGAGACGACGCGGGTCGGCAGCGCATGACGATGATCCCGGCGTCGCTCGTCCGCAGTTTCTGGACCCTCGCCGACCAGGGCGTGGTCAGCCTGGGCATGTTCGCCATCAACATCCAGCTCGCCCGCAACTTCTCGTCGGAGGAATACGGGACCTTCGTCTTCTTCCTCTCGGTGCTGCTGGCGCTCCAGGTCGTCAACGTCAGCCTGATCCAGTATCCGCTATCGGTGGAGGGCGCAGTGCTGGAGCCCGCCGAACGCCGGACCCTGGCGGGCCGCGCCGTCCTGATGACCGCCGGATCGATCCTGCCGCTGTCCGGCATCCTGGCGCTGGTCGGGTACGGGCTTGGCATGCCGGAACTGGTCGGCCCCGCCGTGCTCTACTTCATCGTCTGGCAGGTGCAGGAGATCGGGCGGCGCGGGCTGATGTCCGGGCTGAAGCATGACAAGGCTTTGTGGGGCGACAGCGTCACCTATCTGGGCCAGATCGCCGTGCTGAACCTGATGGCGCTGGGCGGCCACCTGACGCTGGAACGGGTGTTCGTCGCCATGACCGGTCCGGCGCTGGCCGGGGCGGTCGTCCATTTCGCGATCCTGCGCCCGCGCTTCGGCGGCCTGTCGGACCTGCCGGCGGTCGTCCGCCGCTTCTGGTCGATCGGGCACTGGGCGCTCGCCAACAATCTGTTCCTGATGCTGCGGGTGCAGAGCCTCGTCTGGCTGATGGCGGCAATGGACGGCATGGCGTCGACCGCGGCGTTCCAGGCCGTGGTCAATCTGGTGAACATCGCCAACCCGATCATCATCGGAATGGGCAACCTCGTCCCGCAGATCGCCGCGCGCGGCCGCAGCACCCTGTCATCCGGCACAAGCACGCTCCACCCCGACGAGCAGGCATGGCTGGCGATCCGCGGCTACGTCGTCATCGGGGCGGCGCCGCTGCTGGTCTATTACAGCCTCGGCCTGCTGATTCCGCACCAGATGCTGAACGTCGTCTACGGCGCCATGTCGCCCTACGCCGACCAGGACTGGCCGCTGCGCCTGCTCTCCATCGGGGCGCTGGCCGGCTATCTGGCGGAGATGGTCTGCTCCTACTTCTACGGCGTGCAGCGCAGCCAGTTCGCTCTGGTGGTGAACGTCACCGGGACGCTGGCGGTGTTCGCGGTGGTCGGCCCGCTGGCGGCGATGTACGGCGTCGCCGGGGTGTGCATGGCCCTGCTGTTCTCCAGCCTGCTGCGCGTCGGCGCCGCACACTACTACCTCTCCAAGACGAGGACCGCCCATGTCGCCCGCTGACGGCAGCGCCGCGTTCGCGGTGGAAGAGGCCCCGCTGCGCCCGCTCGACCTCCGGCATGTCGTGATCCAGCCGGCCATCGCCCACCCCTCTTCGGCGAACGGACTGCACAATGTGGTGCGGAGTCTGATCGCCGAGCAGCGCGCCATGGGCGACGACGCGCGGCTGTGTCTGTTCTCCGACGATCCGGACGCCCTGACCGGCATCCCGGCGGACTGCCCGGCACAGCGCTTCCCCCTCGGCGGGCCACGGCTGTCCGGGCGGTCGCTGACCATCGCGGACGCGACGCTTGACCGCCTGCTCGACGGCGCCGGGCCGGACACGGTGGTGCACATCCATGGTGCGGTGAAGCCGCTGTTCGCGGCGCTCGCCCGCGGGCTGCACCGGCGCGGCGTCGCCTATGGCGTGACGCTGCACGGCCAGTGCTCCCACGTCTACGACATCGCGGGCCGGGTACGCCGCCGTCTGCCCGCGGCGTGGCTGCGCGTCTTCGACGGTCCGGCCTTCGCCCGCGCCCGCTTCGTCCACGCCATCACGGAGGAGGAGGCCGCCATCGTCCGCCGGGTGGCCCCCGCCGCCGCCGTGCGCCTCCTGCCCAACACCGCCTGGTCGGCGCGGCGCGGCGGCCTTCCCGCCGCCGTTCCACGCGCAGCACCGGACGGCGACCGGCTGACCTTCGGCTATTGCGCGCGCTACGAGATCGACCACAAGGGCGTGGACCTGCTGATCGACGGCTTCGCCGCCTACCGCCGCGCCGGCGGGCGCGGGGTGCTGGAGCTGGCCGGGTCCGGCCCCGCCCGCGCCGAGTTGGAACGGCGTGCGAACGCCCACGGCCTCGGCACCCACATCCGCATCCACGGCCCGGTCTTCGGGGCGGAGAAGGCGGCGATGATGGCGGGCTGGCACTATTTCACGCTGACCTCGCGCTACGATGTGATGCCGACCGGCTGCCTGGAGGCCGCCCTGTCCGGCCTGCCGCTGATC
>NZ_JAUQTX010000520.1:0-853 GCF_059803775.1 Azospirillum sp. UFLA03-27
TAGTCTCGTGGGCTCGGAGATGTGTATAAGAGACAGCCAACGGCGTGCAGCCGGCCACCCTCTCCGCGCCGGAAACCCCGGCGGAGAGCCGGCCGACCAACGGTTTCGGCTTCCGCATCAACTTCGCCTTCAACTCCGCCGACGTTCCGAAGGAGTTCTATTCCTACGTCGACGCGGTCGGTGGGCTGATGTCGCAGGACCCGCAGCTCCGCCTCGTCATCGAGGGGCACACCGACGCCGTGGGAAGCGAGCAGTACAACCTCGCCCTCTCCGAGCGACGGGCCGTGTCGGTGGGCGAGTATCTGGTGCGCGTCCACCACATCGAGCCGCAGCGCATCGCCATCGCCGGCCTGGGCAAGAGCCAGCCGCTGACCCCCGACCCGACCGACAGCCGCAACCGGCGCGTCGAGTTCCGGCCCATCCAGTGATCGATCGGGAAGGGAGGGCGCGCCATGGTCCGGAAACTCCTTCTCCTGGTGGCGGTCGCGGCGCTCCCCCTCGTCGGGGGGGGCGCCGACGCGACGGTGGTCCGCAAGAAGAGCAGCGACGCGGGCGTGCAGCCCGGCGGGATCGACGTCGGGGTCCCGAAGGGCCGCGTGCGCATCCAGTGCTGGCAGGACGGCGAGAAGATCATCGATGAGACGGATCTGAACGTCCTGTCGCTCAGCGTCGCCAGCCAACTGAACGCGTTGCGCTTCCGCCGGGCCGGCGAGCCGGAGAACAGCCTCGCCATCGTGACGCGGAACCGGACGTCGTGCCTGTTGAGCCCGAAGGAATGATGAATGGGGGAGTATTGCCCCCCTGTCTCTTATACACATCTGACGCTGCCGACGATTATACGCGAGTGTAGATC
>NZ_JAUQTX010000521.1:0-844 GCF_059803775.1 Azospirillum sp. UFLA03-27
TAGGGTCCGGACCCATAAAGAGCCTTTCCTGAAGGGAACCGTTGTGATTCAAAGCCCAGGAAAGGGGCTTTGTGATGAACGACGGTCAGTTCTGGTTGACGGTGGAGCAGTTCAGACGGCTTGAGCCGCACCTTCCACGCGATACCCGCGGCAAGCCGCGCGTGGATGACCGACGTGTGATCAGCGGGATTGTCCATGTGCTGAAGTCGGGCGGGCGCTGGGCGGATGCTCCACCGGTCTACGGCCCCCGCAAGACGCTCTACAACCGCTTCGTCCGCTGGGCGGCCAAGGGCGTGTGGGAGGATATCTTCCATGCCTTGGCCGCAGCAGGTGGCCCACCGGCCCAGGTGATGATCGACTCCACGGCGGTGCGCGCCCATCGTTCGGCGAGCGGCGGGAAAGGGGGGAGCGCGCCCAGGCCATCGGACGGTCCCGTGGCGGACGAACCACCAAAATCCATGCCCTTAGCGATCCGCGCGGTCGGCCGCTCGCCTTCCTGTTGACCGGCGGTCAGATTGCCGACTGCACCGCCGCCGACCGTCTGCTCGACCGGATGCCCGCCACCGATCTCCTGCACGGCGACAAGGGCTACGACAGTGCCGCTGTTCGCCGGAAGATCGAAGAGGCGGGAGCCGCGCCCAACATCCCGCCACGCGCCAACAAGCGCTGGAAAAACTGCTTCTCTCCCTACCTCTATCGGAACCGTAACGTCATCGAGCGCATGTTCGGACGCCTCAAGGATTTCCGGCGCATCGCCACCCGTTACGACCGCTCCGCCACCAACTTCATGGCAGCCGTCTACATCGTGGCAACCGTCGCCTACTGGTTATGAGTCCGGACCCTA
>NZ_JAUQTX010000522.1:0-833 GCF_059803775.1 Azospirillum sp. UFLA03-27
GCGCTCGACGAGCTGATCCCCGACTGGAAGGAGAAGGGCGCGCCCCTGACCACCCCGGCCCGCGAGGACCGCTTCCTCTATCTCACCGAGACCAAGGCCCTCAAGTCGCCCTTCGCCCCGCCGCAGATGCACAATCACGGCAACTACATCATCAGCCTTGGCAACCTCGCCCGCTGGATGGCCGCCCAGGCCGAGGAGCTGGGGGTGGAGATCTACCCCGGCTTCGCCGCGGCGGAGGTGCTCTACGACGACAGCGGTGCGGTCAAGGGTGTGGCCACCGGCGACATGGGCATCGGCAAGGACGGCGAGAAGACCGCCAACTACACGCCGGGTATGGAACTGCACGCCAAGCAGACCATCTTCGCCGAGGGCTGCCGCGGCTCGCTGACCAAGACGCTGTTCGAGCGCTTCGACCTGCGCCGCGACGCCGATCCGCAGACCTACGGCATCGGCATCAAGGAGCTGTGGGAGGTCGATCCCGCCAAGTCGCAGCCCGGCCTGATCGTCCACACCATCGGCTGGCCGATGGACCCCAAGACCTACGGCGGCTCCTGGCTCTACCACATGGAGGGCAACCTGGTGTCGGTCGGCTTCGTGGTCGGGCTCGACTACGAGAACCCGCACCTGTCGCCCTTCGAGGAGTTCCAGCGCTACAAGACCCACCCGGCCATCCGCCCGACCTTCGAGGGCGGGCGGCGCATCGCCTATGGTGCGCGGGCGCTCAGCGAAGGCGGCTTCCAGTCGATCCCCAAGCTGACCTTCCCCGGCGGTGTGATCGTCGGCGACGCGGCGGGCTTCCTCAACGTGCCCAAGATCAAGGGCAACCACACCGC
>NZ_JAUQTX010000523.1:0-823 GCF_059803775.1 Azospirillum sp. UFLA03-27
CAACCGCCCGACGGACGCGGTCGGTGGACCCTGAAGCTGCTGGCCGACCGCTTGGTCGCGCTCGGTCATGTCGATGCGGTGTCGATCGAGACCGTGCGCAAGACGCTGAAGAAAACCGCTTGCGGCCGCATTTGAGGAAGATGTGGTGCATCCCGCCCAAGCAGTCGGCGGAGTTCGTCTGCGCCATGGAGGATGTCCTCGCCGTCTACAGCCGGCCCTACGATCCGCGCCGGCCGGTGGTCTGCATGGACGAGACCTTCAAGCAACTGATTGGAGAGACGCGCGAGCCGCTGCCGGCGCGGCCGGGTGCGGAGGAACGGGTCGATCATGTCTACGTCCGCAACGGCGTCGCCAGCCTGTTCCTGGCTTGCGAACCGCTGACCGGCTGGCGCCACGTTGGCGTGACGGACAGCCGCACGCGGCGGGACTGGGCCCAGTTCATGCGCGCTCTCCTCGACGGCCGTTACCGCGACGCCGACACCGTGGTGCTCGTCATGGACCAGCTCAACACCCACTCGCTCGCCAGCTTCTATGAAGCCTTCCCACCCGCCGAGGCCAAGCGCTTGGCGGAGCGAGTGGAGGTCCACCACACGCCCAAACACGGGTCTTGGCTCAACATGGCCGAGATCGAGTTCAGCGTTCTCTCGCGGCAATGCCTTTCACACCGCATCGCAAAGCCAGAAACCTTACGCACCAGCATCGAGCACTGGGAACGTGACCGCAACGCGGTCGGTCCCAAGATCAATTGGCAGTTCACAACCGAAAATGCGCGGATCAAATTGCGCAGCCTCTACCCATCAGTTCAGCCTTGAACGAGGACTAG
>NZ_JAUQTX010000524.1:0-818 GCF_059803775.1 Azospirillum sp. UFLA03-27
CGGCGAGCTGATCGTCAACGGCCACTCGATCAAGGTCGTGCAGGAGCGTGACCCGGCCAAGCTGCCGTGGAAGGATCTGGGCATCCAGATCGCCATGGAATGCTCGGGCATCTTCACCAAGCGCGCCGACGCCGCCAAGCATCTGGAAGCGGGTGCGGAGAAGGTGCTGATCTCCGCCCCGGCCACCGACGAGGACATCACGGTGGTCTACGGCGTCAACCACGACCAGCTCAAGGCCGATCACCGCATCGTCTCGAACGCGTCGTGCACGACGAACTGCCTGGCCCCGGTGGCCTTCGTACTGAACAACCTGATCGGCATCGAGAAGGGCTTCATGACGACGATCCACTCCTACACGGGGGATCAGCGCATCGTCGACACCAACCACAAGGACCTGCACCGCGCCCGCGCCGCGGCGCTGAACATGATCCCGACCTCGACCGGGGCGGCCAAGGCGGTGGGCAAGGTGCTGCCGGAGCTGAAGGGCAAGCTGGACGGCACCGCCATGCGCGTGCCGACGCCCAACGTCTCGGTGGTCGACTTCAAGTTCACCGCCAAGCGCGCCACCTCGGTGGAGGAGATCACCAAGGCGATCGCCGAGGCCGCCAACGGCCCGCTCAAGGGCATCCTGGGCGCCTACACCGAGGATCTGGTCTCCACCGACTTCAACCACGACCCGCACAGCTCGATCTTCGCGCTGAACGAGACCAAGGTCATCGACGGCAACTTCGTCCGCATCATGACCTGGTACGACAACGAGTGGGGCTTCTCCAACCGCATGAGCGACACCGCCGTCGCCATGGCCAACGCCAAGTAAG
>NZ_JAUQTX010000525.1:0-785 GCF_059803775.1 Azospirillum sp. UFLA03-27
GCGTATAATCGTCGGCAGCGTCAGATGTGTATAAGAGACAGGGTGAGGGGGGTGCGCTTTGCGGGAAGTCCGGCGAAAGCGCACTCCCCTCACCCTAACCCTCTCCCCAGAGGGGAGAGGGGAAAAACAGAGGAGAGACAAGAAAATCAACCGTGCCGCGCGGTGGGGGAGACGTCGCCCATGGACTCCGACACCGGGGCGTAGGGTTCGTCCATCAGCCCCTCGACCTTGGCGGCCATGATGAAGTCGTTCTCGTGCAGGCCCTTGATCTTGTGCGTCCAGAAAGTGACGGTGCAATGGCCCCAGCCGTAGAGGATCTCGGCGTGGTGACCTTCCGCTTCGCACAGATCGCCGACCCGCATCGCGAAGTGCTGCGCCTCGCGGAAGTTGGAGAATCGATAGTCGCGCTCCAGCCGGTCGGGGTCCGGCCTGATCGACCAGCCGGGCACTTGCACCAGATAATTTTCCGCCATCGCGCGATCCATCGGGGGGATGCCGCCGCGGCAGGGTTCGCAGCTCTTTCCCGCCAGCTCCTGTTGTGTCGCCATCTCGTGCCCTCCGGTGTTGTTGGTTCGGACTCCTCGTTTCGAACAATGCTGGGGCCGAAGCCTCGCGGCGGCAAGCCTCACGACCAGCAATGGACGCGCGCATGACGGACCTGCCCTTCGCCGACTACCAGCAGCCCACGAAGACCGCCGCCGGGCCGCGCCTCGCCATCGTGGGGGAAGCGCCGGGGGCGGAGGCTGTCTCTTATACACATCTCCGAGCCCACGAGACTATAACAG
>NZ_JAUQTX010000527.1:0-758 GCF_059803775.1 Azospirillum sp. UFLA03-27
TCTACACTCGCGTATAATCGTCGGCAGCGTCAGATGTGTATAAGAGACAGGTGCCCAGCGGCGCCGCAGCGGGGTCAGCGGCGGGGATCTTGTCGCCGGTCAAGCCCTTGTCGATGGCGTCGCGCAGGCGCTGCGCCCCGGCGTTGGGTGTGTCGGATGTGTCCATGAAGGAACCTGGGTCGGTTGCGGGAAGGGATTGTCCCTCCTCCAACCGGAGCCCGGAGACGCGGTTCCCCGGAGAGGGGCGGCGCGGCCGCCTCAGGAGCGCAGGGCGTCCCGGTCGGCCTCGTCCAGGCCGTCGAGCCAATCGTCCATGGTGATCATCGGCGACTCGTCGCCGGCGCGCCGGGCGGACTCCACCAACTCCGTGTCGGCGGTGTTGGAATGGACGATGAACCACAGCATCAGTCGATTCGCATCGTCGCTGGTCACCGAATCGCCACGCTGCGCGGCCTCAATCAGCGCATCGATGTTGGCGAGATAGCCGCGGTGGGCATGCTCGTGCCGCTCCCGCCGGTCCGCGGCCAGGGCGGCCATCTCCGCCGTTTCCGTGGCGAAATGCTCAGCCACTTCGCGCCGGAGCGCGGTCAATTCCACCAGTCCGACAGTACCGCCCGTGGTCATCGTCGACAGGAGGTCGAGGATGGCGCCGTGCTCCGCGTCGATGACGCCGGAACCGGTCGGGATCAGGGAGCGGCCATCGGGGGCGGGCGTCATGCTGTCTCTTATACACATCTCCGAGCCCACGAGACTATAAC
>NZ_JAUQTX010000528.1:0-790 GCF_059803775.1 Azospirillum sp. UFLA03-27
GCCCACGCCCGCGCCCGGCGCCACAGGTCGTAGACGCCGCCGACCCCCGCCGAGCCGTCGATCAGCGTCAGGAAACGCGCCGGGTCGCGGCTCTGCGCGTCGAGCGCCAGGGCGTCCATCGTTGCCTCCAGCCGCCGTTCCAGCGCGGCGGCGATGTCCGGCACCGGCCAGCCGGCGAAAGCGGACGCATCGACGGGCTCGCCAAAGCGGGCCAGCGCCTCCGGCGTGCTCTCGTCCCAGAACGGGTATTCCACGGCGAGCGGCACCACCACCGCCTCCGGCGCGCGGCGGACGAGATGGGCAATGCCCGGCCGCAGGCGGACCGGGCGGCGGCGCGGGTCGGTGAAGGCGCCCTCCGCGGTGATCCACAGCATGGACCGCGGGTCGGCCAGGATGCGCCGGCCGTGGCGCAGGAAGGCGGCGGCCCCGGCCCGGCCCGGCTCGACCCCGAACAGGCCGATGCGCGCCATAAAGCGGTAGCGGCGCAGCATCGCCGCGTCGATGGGGCCGTAGCCCGGCCGGTCGCGGTAGCGGGTGGTCCCCATCACGATCAGCAAAGCGGCGTCCCACCAGGATGGGTGGTTCAGGCAGACGATCACCGGCCGGTCCGCCGGCAGGTCCGGCCAGCCCGGCCGGGCCAGCCGCACCGCGTGGAAGTCGCGCCGCATCCGCCGCGCCATGACGGCGCCGAAGAAGCGGCAGAGCGCCGGCGAGCGCCGCGCGACCGGATCGTCGTTCAACCCATCATCCCGCCTGTCTCTTATACACATCTGACGCTGCCGACGATTAT
>NZ_JAUQTX010000529.1:0-761 GCF_059803775.1 Azospirillum sp. UFLA03-27
CCACCGCCACCACCGCCGCCACTCGACTCGTAGCCACCGCCGTAACCGCCGCCGCCTCCACCGCCTTCGCCTTCACGGCCGCCGGTGAAGTCGATCTCGTTGACACGCACCGACAGGCCGGCACCGCGGGTGCCGTCGCGCTTTTCAAACTCGCGGATCGTCACCTCGCCGGAGATGACCACGGCCTTGCCCTTGGTCAGGTGCGGCGCCAGAGCCTCCGCACGGCGACCCCAGATGGAGCAGTCCACCCACTGGGTGGTCTTGCGGTCACCGAACCCGACGTCGTTGGCGACGCGGAAACCCAGGACCTTTTCACCGCTCTGCGTGGAGCGAAGCTCGCCATCCGCGCCGAGGCGCCCCGTAAACGTCCATACATTCATCGCATGTGTCTCCTAGCGCGGGTTCCCGGTATCCCATCCGACCCGTTCGGGCGCCCGGCGGAAGGGCGTCCGGATACCGGGGGTGTCTGTTCGCAGGGCCGGTTTGATCCGTGGTCCGGTCCATGCCCGCCCCGCCTCGCTTCACAAAGCACGGGGGACAGGCACGGGTCAACCGCCGCCGCCAGAGCGCCTTGCCCCTTCCGCCCGGATCAACCCGCCCGGCCCGCACGAAAGAGAACACTCCATGAACAAACATCTGTCTCTTATACACATCTCCGAGCCCACGAGACTATAACAGCTATCTCGTATGCCGTCTTCGGCTTGAAAAGGGGGGGGGGGGGGGGGGGGGGGGGGGGGGGGGGGGGGGGGGGGGGGGGGGGG
>NZ_JAUQTX010000052.1:0-31570 GCF_059803775.1 Azospirillum sp. UFLA03-27
GTTATAGTCTCGTGGGCTCGGAGATGTGTATAAGAGACAGGGTCGAGCCCGTCCGGGTCCCGCTGCCAATGCAGGTGGGGCGGGATCCGCCGGTGCGAGAGGCTGAGGACCGTCTTGAACAGGCCGGCCATTCCCGCCGCCGCCTCCGCGTGCCCCATGTTCGCCTTGACGGACCCGATCCACAACGGGCCGGAGCGCCGGCCGCCGAACACGCCCGCCAGGGCGCCGGCCTCGGCCCGGTCGCCCGCACGCGTGCCGGTGCCGTGGGCCTCGACGTACCCGACCGCGTCGGGCGACAGCCCGCCCTGCTCCAGGGCGGCCGTCACCAGCCGTATCTGCGCCGCCGGGTCGGGCAGCGTCACGCCCGTCACCGGCCCGTTGTGGTTGACCGCGGTGCTCACCACCTCCGCCCGCCGCCGCCAGCCGCGCCGCACCGCCATGTCGAGCGGGGACAGGAGAACCATCGCGACGGACTCCGCCCGGACATAGCCGTCGGCCCGATGGTCGAAGGCGCGGCAGCGTCCGGACGGCGACAGGAGCCCGGCCCTTCCCTCGATCGCGGTGTAGTGGGGGGCCAGCTGCAGTTGGGCCGCCCCCACCAGGGCAAGCTCGCATTCGCCGCGGCGCAGGCTTTCAACCGCCAGATGCAGCGCCACCAGGGACGACGAGCAGGCCGTGTCGATGGTCATGCTCGGGCCGGTTAAGTGGAAGCAATGGGAGATCCGGTTGGACAGCAGCGTCTGCATCACGCCGGTCGCGGTGTGCGGCGAAACCGGCGGGTCCTCGGGGTCGCCCAGCTGAAGGAGCTGATAGTCCTGGGTGAAGCCGCCGACGAAGACGCCAACCGGCCGCTCCCGCCAGTCGGCGGCGGCGAGGCCCGCGTCCTCCCAGCACCGCCACGTCGCCTTCAGCAGAAGCCTCTGGGCCGGGTCCATCGCTTCGGCCTCGCGGGGGGCGATGCCGAAGAAGGCCGCGTCGAACCGGTCGATGCCACGCAGGAAGCCGCCCCACCGGCTGGGATGGAGGAAATCGCGGCCCGCCGGCTCCCCGGAGGGAGTCGGCCGGTGGAAGGAGTTCACCCGCCAACGTTCCGGCGGCACCTCCTCGATCAGGTCGCGACCGGCGAGCAGCGCCTCCCACAGGGTGTCGGGGAAGGCGGCCCCGCCGGGAAAGAAGCCCGCCATCCCGAGGATGGCGACACGCCCGGCCGTCGTCATCGGCGTGATCATCCCTGGCGGCCGTAGTAGAGCTGGCGGCTGAAGGGTCCGCGGATCTCCTCCGCCTGCTTGCGGAACTCAGTGTTGAACGAGCCGTTCCGGGTGATCGTGTCCTCGTACCGGCCGGTGACCGGCTGGTAGGGCTGCGCCGACGCCGACGATGGCGTGCTCCCGTTGTCCAGCGGCGTTTCGCGCTGGCCGTTGCCGTTGGCGCCGCCGGTGTCCGCACCGCTGCCGGCCCCGACGATGTCGACGATGCCGAGCGCCAGCGTCGTTGCTCCCAGGCCGAAATTGGCGAACCCGGTCACCGCCAGGATGGCCGCCTTGTCGTAGCCGAGGAGTTGGCCCATTCCGGACAGCGCGCTGCGCCCAAGGAGCTGACCGCCCGACATCGGACCGATCTGAACGACGTCCCCCGCGGTCGAGCTGAACCGCACCAGCGGCGCGTAGTCGCCGGCGGCCGGCCGGGAGAAGAAACGGGCGCCGCGGGTCAGGTAGGGCGAGAATTTCTGCGAGGTCAACAGCCCCTTCCAGACTCCCGCCCCCACCGACATCACCATCGCCGCCGCTCCCAGGATGGTCGAGATGATCCCCAGCGTGCGGATCGTCCCTTCCCGGTGCTGGCCGGTCCTCTCGTCGTCCACGGTCATGGCGGCGCTGGCGACGCCGAGGGTGGCGCCGGCGAGGCCGGTGATGGCGCCGGCCGCGTTGAACAGGGCGAAGGCGCCCGCCATGGAGAAGAGGGAGGCACCGCCCGTCGGAACGGCCGCCGCCACGGCGACGACGGCGATGACGAGCGCGGCCACCAGCGCGGCGACCGAGATGATGAGATTCCACAGGCTGCTCAACAGCCCGGAGGGATCGGCGCGGTTGATGGGGTCGCCCTTGCAGTAGGCGTAGCAGCTGAATCCGCCGCCGGAGAACGGCGCCAGCGGATCGGGGGTGAGGAACATCATCAGCTCCGGGCTGTAGGCGCGCCGCCCGTGGCCGAGGTGGTAGAGGTTGGCCATCGCGTCGAACCGCTCGCCGTTGAAGGCGATGCGCTGGCGTTCGATCAGCGGGGTCGCCGGGTTGACGCCCGGCTGACCCGATTCGCCGTAGGGCGTGTACATCCGGCCAAGAACCCGGTCGCCCGCCTCGACGGCGGCGGCGACGGAGCCGGACGGGTCGACGGCGTACAGCTCGCTTTCGGCCGGGCTCCCGCCGGACGTGCGCCGGGTCCGGCCGCGGACCGCCTCCTTGTCGCGCCGGTACCGCACCGACGCCGTTCCCTGGCTCTCCTCGGCGAGGCTGCCGCTGGCGTAATGCAGGTCGAGCGGCTGCGCGTCGGCAATCGCCTGGCGGATCAGCCGGCCTTCGGCGTCGTAGAGATAGGAGCCCGACCGCGAGCAGTCCGTCAGATGGTTGAAGTCGTCGTAGGCGAAGGTCCGCCCGGCCCCGTCATCGATCAGGTTGCCGTTGGCGTCGTATTTGAGAACCCGCTGCGCCGCCGGCAGGCTGTCGTCGATCCGTTGCAGTTGGCTCGGGATCGCGGGGTTGTAGACGCGGGTGCTGGTGTTGACCGTGCCGTCGCGGAAGCGGGTCACCACCGAGGTGATGTTGTCGAGCGCGTCGAGCCAGAAGCTCTGCTGCGCGATCTCCCGGCCCCGGCTGTCGCTGGGGAAACGGCTGCCGGAGCAGCCATAGACGAGCAGACGGGAATAGGCGTCGTAGGCGAAGGTCTCCTGGCTGAGGATCGCGTTGGCGCCGTCCCGCGTCGTCCGGTTCGCCAGGGTGCCGTTGGGGTGGTAGCCGCGCTGCACGCTCGACAGGACAGCACCGCCCAGACGGAAGGTCCGGGTCTGCTCCCGGCCGAAATCGTCGTACTCCACCGTCGTGGCGATGGTCGTCCCGTCCTGAGTCACCTGATTGCCGGCCAGCCGGCCGAAGGCGTCGTAGGTCTGCTGGATGGTGGCGGAGCCGTTGACGATCTCGCGCACGCGGCCGGCCGAATCGTAGCGGCGGACCTCGATGTCACCGGACGGGGCCTCGGTCCGGAGCAGGCGGCCGGCCGGCGAGTGGGTGTAGCGGCACACGGAGGACGCGCCGCCGAGCGTCACCGTTTCCGTCGTCGGGTAACCCTGGCCGTCATAGCCGTAGCTCCGCCTCGCGGCGGCGTTTTGGGCGCGCAGCGGCTGGCCGCTGACCGGATCGTACTGGAAATCGTTGACGGACTGCTGCTGGCGGCTGACCGCGGTCACGGCGTCGATGGCGGCGTCGTAGCGGTAGGTGAGGGTGACGTTCGCCGGCGTCACCTTGCGGGACGGCCGCGTGGCGCCGCCATCATACGCGAAGGTCGACGCCGCCATCCCCGCCCGGCTTTCCGACAGCAGGCGCCCCAGCCCGTCGTAGGCGCGGCTGCCCAGCGTGATGCCGTTGACCGCCATCGACGCCACCAGCTCCGCGCTGGTGTGCGGAGCGTAGGTCACCGTCGTGGTGCGGGCGGCGGTGCCGTCCGCCGGTCGGGCGCGCGTCACGCTGACGCGGTCGAACGCGTCGTAGTCGTATTCGGTGACATGGCCGTCGACGTCGGTCACCCCGACGCAGCGGCCGAAGCCGTCGTAACGCCGGGTCAGCGTCTGCAGGCGGCTGCCGGAACGCCCGACCTGGGTGACGGAGGCCACCTGGTTGAAGGCGTTGTAGCTGTTGACGGTGGTGTTGAGCCCCTGGACCCCCGTGGTCAGCGTGTTCCCGACCGGGTCGCGCCGCGACAGCGAAACGCTGCCGTCGGGGTTCGTTGTCCGCGCCACCTGGTTCCAGTCGTCGTAGGCGTAGCTGGTGACCAGGGTGAGTTCCGTGCCGTCGACCTGGTCGAACACCGTGTCCGACGCCTTGCGTTCGAAGCGGTCGTAGACCGTCGCGCGCATCCGACGCTCCGTGGTTCCGCCGACGAGCTGGGCGGCGGACACCTCGCGGCCGAGGCCGTCGAACCGGCTGACGAACCGGTTGCCGCCGGCATCCGTGACCGTCACCCGGGCTTGGACGCCCTGTGCGGCATAGGAATACTCGTAATGCCGGGCCGCCGCGCTCGCCGTGCCGGGGGCCGCGGTCTCCGCCGTCACGCGGCCCATGACGTCGTAGTCGTAGCGGATCGCCACCCCGTCGGATTTGCGGACTTCGAGGGTCAGGTCGACCGCCGGGCAATAGCGGTGAACGGTGTCGCTGCGGGTTCCGTCATGGCCGATGGTGGTGCAGGTCTCCGTGACGTCCGCCGAGCCGGCCTGATAGGCGTACTGGCAGGTGGTGGTGCGACCGCCGATCGCCACGTCCTGCGTCCGGATCCGGCCGTGGAGCGTCGGCTTGGACGGATCGTCAAAGTAGGTGGCGGAGGTTGTGACGTCGGCGCTGGTCGTGCTGGTCCGCGGCAGGACGAGATAGCCGTTGCCGAGGCGGGGGAACTGCAGATATTGGAAATCGGTCTGCCGGACCGACCCGCTGCCAGCGGGGACGATGCGCTCCCGCTTGCGGAACCGCACGAACAGCCCCAGCGGGTCCGCCGGGCAGCGGCCGGACTCGCCACCGACCGGGTAATAGTCCCACTGCGTCATGATCCCCGTCGGTTCCAGCCGGCTCAGGTCGTTCCCGAACTCGTCGGTTTCTATCCTGGTCTTTTCGCTCCGCGCTCCAGACGACGCGGTGGCGTAGGTCACCGTCGTCTCCCGGACCAGCTGAAGGTTGGCGGGCTGCTCGGAAAACGGCTTTCCCGGAACGTCGTTGTAAAGCATGGCCGTCGTGGTCGTCGCCTCCCCCTGCCGGACCACGGTCGAAGTCGTGAGGTGGAACTTGTTGAACGCGGTGCGCGTGCTGGACATCACCGCGTTGCCGGCGTTGGAATCGACGACGCTCTCCTCCGACCAGTATTCGTAGGTGCCGGAGACGCGGTACAGGTTGTCAGTGCCGGCGGTGAAGCCCCCGGAATAGGGATAGCCGGTGAAGTTGGTGGTGGGACTGTAGGCGTAGCGCCGCACCGAACTCGGCTGCCCGGCCGCCGGAATGCGTTCCCAGCGCGTCACGAAGGGCAGATAGGTTCCGTTGTAATAGGAGTGTCCCCGCTCCTGGTAGGCGATCGTCTCGCTGCCCCCCATCGGGTTGTCGATACGGGTGATTCCGTAATACCCGGCGGCGAAGCGGAGATATTGGTAGACGAACACCGCCTGGGTGCCGGGATTGGCGGTGCCGCCGGTGTTGTCGTAGGGAACGGTCACCCGCTGGATCAGGTTGTTGACGACCATGAAGGCGATTTCCGCCACCCGGCCGGCCGAAGCGACGGACCGGGCGCGGGAGGGGCCGCCGCCGCCGTAGGACAGGCTGAGGAATTCGGTTCCCGTGGTGGCGTTCCGTATCCGCGACAGCCATCCCCCGGACGTGTATTCGAAGACGAACCTCTCACCGTTGGCGAAACTCAGCCCCGTCGTCTTGTAAGGGCCGCCGGCAACCGGACGGGTCAGCGTCTCCGTCGTTCCCTCGCTGCTGAGGATAAGGAGCGTATCGGCATCGCTTCGCCTCACCTCGATGTTTCTCAGCTTCTTGTCCCGGAAACTCAGGAGGTTTCCCGGCGGAGGCAGCGGGTCGCCCTGGAACCGTTCCCCGGTAGCGAGCCGGAGTTGCGAGGTCTTCAGGTCGAACTCGCTGATTCCAAGGGACCAGCCGATCCCGTAACCGTCATTGCCCGCCTTCATCATGGAGAAGGTCAACGCGACCTCGCGCTTGGCTTCGCCGCCTTTCCCGTCTCCGCCCCCGCCTTCCGGACGCAACGTCGTCAAATGGATCCGGGCACTGTATTGCCCCGTCCGCAGATCGACCTTTCCGCTCTGATTGGACTGGAAATTGAACGCGTTGGAATAGACGTCGTTGCTCATGTCGTCCCCCTCGCTGATTGGGCGCGGATCGGGAAAGGTCGGATGCGGGGACGTGGTTGGCGCGGTCCACCAACCACGCCCGGTCGCCGGCGTGTTTCCCGGATGCGGCGGCTGAAGGATCGCCGGGAAAGGCGTCCGCTCAGCTCGTCTCAGGCCTGCTCAAGGAGCAGGGTGTTGCCCGAATCGCTCGGATTGCTTTTGAGCACGAAGCGGCTGACGCAGCCGAGATTGTCGGTGATGCTCCAGTGCAAGAGATTGTCGTAGAGCCCGCTGGAGGTGTCGGTGCGCAGGTAGCGAACCCCCCGCATCATGTTGGCACCGACGCTGATGTTGATGTTGGTTGCCGGATCGACGTTGGACGGCAGATGCCCGATGTCGCCCAGCGTCAGCGACGTCACATCGTGGTGCATCGCCATCCCCATGAAGAAATTGCTGTCGTTCTTGGCATACGCCCACACCAGCTTGGGCGTGGCATAGCCCTGTCCGCTAAAATAGTCGGACATGATTTTGAGATTGTTCGGAAGCGTCCAGTAATAGACGTCCACGTCGACGTACTTTCCCTTCGCATATTCGTAATTGTAAGGATCGTCGCGGCGCGCGGCCAGTTCGCTGACGCGAATGGCATAAGGACGCTGCGGGCAAATGGTGATCTTGGACTCGAAGCTCACATTGCCGTCATCGTAGTGCGTCGTATAGGTCTTGCCGTTGTCGAGCGTGATGCGAGCCATGAACTGATAGTTCTGCAGCGGCGTGACCGACGTGCCGCAGCGGATGTAGCGCGTGATCGAATCCCAGGTCTGCGTCCGACTGGACGCCTCCCCATCGTTCAGCGAGCGGAGCGAGGCCGAGTAACCCTGCCCCCGCAGTCCCGAATCATATTGATTCTTGCTCGTGTCGCACGACCAGCCCGAGGGGAGGGGGGCATTGATGTCCGAGGAGTACATGCACACGGTGATGCTGTTCTTCTCGCTCTGCGACAGCGGCACGGTGGTGTAGCTTCCGGTCGAGTCATCGTAGACCTGTTTCTGCACATTGATTGCCACCGAGCACTGCTGGTTGCCATTCGCGTAGATCTGGTCCGTGTAGCCCTCGTTGGCCCCGATGACGGTGATGGTGAAATACTTGATCGAATACGTCTTCATGAAACGAATCCTTCTTATCAGAGGGCATCGGACGTGATCGAGAAACCGTACAGCGGCTCCTTGAGATCGGTGTGGGGTTCGATGCGGAATTTCCCCGACAATTCCTCCGAAATGCTGGTAACCGTCTTCAGAAGTATTTCCTTCGCCTCATGACTGAACATGAAAAAGAACTGGTTAGCATTTGGGTAATTTCTGTAATACAAAACCACCGCATCTTGCAGAGTTTTAATGAATTCGCCGGGATTGGGGATGGACGAAAGATCCTTGACGCTGCACAAATTCTGAGTCAACGCGCCATCGGCACTGATTATGTCGATGTAGCGATGCTCCAATTTGGGAATGAACACGCCCCCATCCCGGGTTTCGAGCAGGATGCTCTCGTAGGGCTCGTGCTGCGTCAGGAAGTACGGGATGTTGAAGCGTATCAGATAGCGGTCGTTGCCGATCTTGCAGGGAACGCACTCCACATTCCGCTGCAGGCAATGCACTCCACCGATCCACCCCGGCCCCGCCGCATTCCGGAACAGGGAGTCGACCACTCCCGATCGCAGTATGATCATCGCGCCTCTCCATCGTGTGATGGTTAGTGTTCTACGCAGTATTACAAATGTATTCTATGTCTTGACGTTTCCAAAGACGAGCATAACTTTGATAATTATCCGCGCAAAGGCGGAATTTTTCCTGCTAGGATTCTTTTTTATTTCTTCGATGTCTTTGTTGAAACTTATGAATACAACAGCATTCCCTGCGCATCGGATGCCGCAGCGCACCATTGGACTTTCCACGCTTGGCGCTTCACTTTTTCGCCCGGCATGTCACGTCTCGGCCGCCAACCCGGCTTCCCACCGCTCTCCATCCACAGCCGCCTCGACGGCCGGAGAGTCGTGAACCAAACCCAATGGGGATCCAGGGAACATGTCGAGAGCGTCATGAAAGCGCCCGAGACACAGGCGCAGCTCAGGCAACTCGTGGGTTGCGCAAAATCGGCCGCACCGGAACCGTTGCTTCAGCGCCCGAACAATGCCAACAAACCGTCGCCAAGGGCGCCGCGCCATGCGAACCGGTCGTGCCCGGCGGCATAGTCGCGATAGGCGACCTTGTAGCCTTTGGCCTCCAGCACATCCCGCAGATGGCGGGAGCTTTCAAGGATGCCGATCTCACCGTCGCTTCCGGATTCAAACAAGCCGGCACTGAGAAAAAAGCGCACCGGACGACGATCGCGCGATGCCACCAGACCAGCCATATGTTCCGGGCGGTCCGCCGACGCGTCGGCCGGATGCCACCAGAAGGAGCCGGACATGGAAAGCGCGTTTCCGAACCGCTCCGGATGGGCCAGCGCCGCGGACACCGCCGCCAGTCCACCATAGCTGGACCCGGCCAGAACCGTGCGGTCGGGGCGGGAACGGATGCCCATCCGCTCTCTCAACCAGGGGAGAAGCTCGTCGGCGAGCATCGCGGCGAAAGCGGGATTGGCCGGCAGTTCGCGTTCCCGTGCTTCGGCCGTAGGGTTGGCAATGAAGACGGCGATGGTCGGCGGCAGGCGGCCATCGCCGGTCAACTGGTCGAGCATCATCGGGACCGGCGCGTGCCGGTCGAGATAGTCCGGCCCGTCGAACAACAGCAGCAGGACGGTGTCCTTCCCCTTCGGATCGACGCCGGGCGGCGCGTAGACCGCGACGTCGCGCGTGTTCCCGAGGGTGCGGCTGGTGAAGCGTTCGGCGATGAGCCGCCCCGCCGGCTCGATCCAACCGCCTTCCAGTCCGGGCTGGAGCGGGGCGCCAGGCAGTTCCACCAGGGAAACCTGATTGTAGGGGTCGGGTGCGTCCACCGGCCAGGGATGGCGGTTCAGGGGATCGGCCTGAAGCTGCGCCAGGATCGCCATCCGGCATTCGCGGCAGGTTCCGGGAAAGTCCGGCACGTCCGGCGCGATCTGGTAGGACAGGCGGGTGGAGGAGGGGACGATGAAGCTCTTGTACCAGACGTCGCTCCGGCCCAGCCGTTCAAGATTTTCATGGTTGGAGGTCGGACCGCCGAGCAGGCGCACATTGCGGCGGGCGCCCCGCGCCAGGAAGGTCATCATGACCCGGTCCGTTCCCGTCGCGCCCATCATCGGCTCTACCAAGGGCGTGCCGCGCCGGGCGATGTCCTGCCAGAAGGCCTCGGTTCCGCCGCCGTTTTTCACCGTTTCCGCCAACGCGGCGATGGTTGGGCTCAGATGCCCCTGAAGGACGGGGTGCTGGTCGACCACGGCGATGCGGCGGGTCAGCGCCAGTCGATAGCTTCCGGCCCCACGCAGCGTGACCCGCAGCGCCGCGGTGCCGGGTCCAGCGACGAAACGGAAAACCTCCCGTCCCGCCGTGCCGTTCAGCAGCAGCCGGACAGGGCGTCCGTCCCGGTCGATCAGCCGCAGCTCCGCCGCGTCCGTTCCGGAATCGAGCACGCCTTCCACATAATCGCCATCGTCGAGGTCCAAGGGGTGAACGGCGCTGCGCTCCATGCCGGACACGGGAACGTCGAGGAGCAGAGGGGCGCCGTCCGGCACCCCGGTGCAGGCGTTCAGAGCCGTCATCACCATTCCTATGAGCATCAGGCGCCTCAATCGCCCTTCCTTTCCGCCGAACGCCCCACGCCCCAAGGGCAGAAGGGAAGGGGAGGTCCACACCGTCATCCACCCACCGCGGCACGGACCGGTTCCACGTCAGCCATCGCCGTGGCGATAACCCGGTCGAGCAGGGGGCCGACGATCCGCAGGGACGCCGGGGCGATGATGTCCTCGTGCGAGCAGTGGGACAGGCGATGGACGGACAGGCGCCCGACGCGGCCCGTCCAGCTTCCCTCGGGGTCGATGTCCGGCGGGATCGACTTCTCCGCCACGAACAGCGTCAATTCGCCGTCGTAAACGGGGGTGCGGGCCTTCGAGAGAACCCGGACGGCGTCCTTGTAGTTGCCGAAGATGTGACCGAACATCTCCACCTTCTCCCGCCGCAGATCCTCGTCCATCACGTCAGCCAGGGCGTCGCCGAGGAACTGTTCCTGCTCGCGTTCCGCCGCCTGATCGGCGTCGGTGCGGCCAAGACCGCTCCAGTCGTGGGCCTCCGCCGGATAGGTGTCGAGCAGGCCGAGGAAGTCCACCCGCTCCCCCATCCGCCGCAGCCGCACCGCCAGCCCATAGGCGACCGTGCCGCCCAGCGAATAGCCCAGCAGATGGTAGGGACCCTTCGGTTGCACCTCGCGCAGGATAGCGAGCTGGCGGTCGCACAGCTCGTCGAGGTCGGCGCTGAGCGCCAGCGGACCGTTGGGGCGCGGCGATTGCAGGCCGACGATGGGCCGGTCGCCGCTCACGTAACGCGACAGCACGCTGTACTGCCAGGACAGGCCGGACCCCGGATAGAGGCAGATCAGCGGCGGCCCCGCCCCGTCGCGCAGGCGGATCACCGGCGCGAAACCGAGATTCTCCGGCTCGTCCCGCCCGCCCGCTTCGGACAGCAGGGCGGCCAGCCGGGCGACGGTGGGGGCGACCATGATCTGGCTGACCGCCACCGGCTGTCCCAGGTCGCGGCGGATGCGTGCCGCCAGCCGCATCGCCAGCAGCGAATGGCCGCCGATGGCGAAGAAATCGTCGTCCGCGCCGATCCGCTCCAACTCCAGCAGTTCGGCAAAGATGGCGGCCAGACGGCTTTCCAGTCCCGGCGCCGGTGGACGGCCCGACGAGGCCGCCTGGGCGCCCACCGCGGGCAGGGGCAGGGCCTTGCGGTCCAGCTTGCCGTTCGGCGACAGGGGCAGGGCGGCCAGCGTCACATAGGCGGCGGGCAGCATGTGCGGCGGCAGCCTGTCTTGCAGGACGGCGCGGAGGGCCGCCTCGTCCAGCGCATGGTCCATCGCCGGGACGAGATAGGCGACGAGTTGCCGCCGGTCCATGCCGGGTTCGGATGCGCCTCCGCCCAGCTCCGCGGCGGTCACCACCGCCTGGGCCACGCCGGGCAGGGCAGCCAGCACGCTTTCGATCTCACCCAGCTCGATGCGCTGGCCGCGGATCTTCACCTGATGGTCGGTGCGGCCCAGATACTCGACCGCGCCGTCCGGCAGCCAGCGGGCGAGGTCGCCCGTGCGGTACATGCGCCGTCCCGGATCGAAGGGATCTGCGACGAAGCGCGACGCGGTCAGGCCGGGCCGTTCGAGATAGCCGATGGCGAGTTGGTCGCCGCACAGATACAGCTCCCCCACCGCGCCCGGCGGGACCGGGCGCAGGGCGTGATCGAGGATGCGGAGCTGCGTGTTCCACACCGGCCGGCCGATGGGAACGCCGCCGTCCCCCTCGATCCAGGCGGCCGAGGCCGGGCAATAGGTGACGTCCACCGCCGCCTCGGTCGGGCCGTAGAGGTTGTGCAGCGCCGCGGCGAAGCGGTCAGTGAAGGCGCGCGACAGGCCCCGCCCGAGCGCCTCCCCGCTGCAGAAGACGCGGGTCAGGCTGGTGCAGACCGCGGCATCGGGGCCTTGGCTTTCGATCACGTTGGCGGTGAAGAGGGCCAGCATCGACGGCACGAAGTGGATCGTGGTGATGCGGTGATCCTCGATCAGCCGGACCAGAGCCGCCGGGTCGCGGTGGGCCTCGGGCGGCGCCATGACCAGCCGGGCCCCGACCAGGAAGGACCAGAAGAACTCCCACACCGACACGTCGAAGCCGCAGGGCGTCTTCTGCAGGATCGCGTCGTCCAGCCCCAGGGGATACTCGTTCTGCATCCACAGGATGCGGTTGACGATGGCGCCGTGCGACACCGCCACGCCCTTGGGCCGTCCAGTGGTGCCGCTGGTGTAGATGATGTAGGCCGGGTGCTCCGGCGTCAGCCCGTCCGCGAGCACAGGCGCTTTATCCACCGCCCCGCCGCCCTCATCGACGAACAGCACCGGCACCGCGTTCCCGAACAGCGGGCGCGAGGCCGCGTCGGTCATCAGGACGCGCGGGCGGGCGTCGGACAGCATGAAGGCCAGCCGCTCCACCGGGTAGCCGAGGTCGAGCGGCAGATAGGCCGCTCCCGCCTCAATGACCGCCAGGATCGACAGGCTGAGGGACGCGGAGCGCGGCACGCCCACCGCCACCACGTCACCGGGACGCACCCCAAGGGCGCGCAGCCGCCCGGCCAGAGCGGTCACCCGCCGCCGCACCGCGCGGAAGGTCAGGCTTTCCAGTTCGTCGACCAGCGCGACGGCGTCCGGCGTGCGCGCCGCCTGCGCGACGAGGAGGTCGCGCAGCGTGGTCCGGGACACCGCCCGCGCGGTGGCGTTCACCGCGGCGAGGTGCCGCCGCTCCCCCTCCGTCAAGGTCGGCAAGGCGGCCACGGGCGTCTCGGGGTGACGGACCAGTGTGGTCAGCAGGCCGCGGACCCGCTCCGCCAGCGCCGCCGCGTCGAGCACCGCGCCGCGGTTTTCCACCAGCAGGGTCAGCTCGCGGCCCGGCAGGACCAGCAGGGCCAGCGGGTAGTGGCTGTAGCCGCGGTTGTGGACCCTGGAGACGCGGACGCCGCCGAGGTCGAGGGACTCGCAACCGCTGTCCGGGTAGTTCTCCACGACCAGCAGCGTGTCGAACAGCGCGGCGCCGCCCGCCATCGCCTGAAGCTCCGACAGGCCCAGGCCGTCATGCTCCATCAGCGCGATGTGGCGCTCCTGGATGGCCGGAAGCTGTTCCCACAGCGGTTGCGCCGGGTCCAGCACCACCCGCACCGGCAGGGTGTTCAGGAACAGGCCAACCTGCTCCTCGACGCCCGGAACGGCGGCAGAGCGTCCGGAGACCGGCGTGCCGAACAGCACGTCGTCGCGCCCCGCCAGATTGCTCAGCACAAGCCCCCACACCGCCTGCATCAGCGCGTTCAGGGTCAGCCCCCCCGCCCGCAGCCGGGAGAGGAGGGCGTCGGTCAGCTCCGCCGGAAGGGCCAGTTCCGACTCCTCCATCGGCGCGTCGCCACCGGACCGGGCCGGGTCGAACAGGACGGTCGGGGTGGCCCCGGCCAGCGTTGCGCCCCAGGCGTCCCGGCTCGCGCACAGGTCGCGGGCCAGCAGGCCGTGGACCACCGCCGGATAGCCGATGGCCAGGGGCGTCAGCGCGTCGGGACCCTCCCCATAGGCGGTCAGCAGGTCGCGCAGCAGCAGTGGCGTGGACCAGCCGTCGACCACCAGATGATGCACGGCGGTCAGCAGCCGATGACGGTCGGGCGCGGTGCGGACGAGGATGGCCTTCACCAACCCCAGGAAACGGTCGGTCGGGTTGGCGCGCTCCGCCGCCGCGGCCTCGATGCGGGCCAGCTCCGCGGCTCGGTCTTCCGGGGTCATGCCCGACAGGTCGTGCCGTTCGAAGGGCCACAACCCGGCGCCGCCGTCCGGCAGGGCGGGGATAACTAGCAGCGGTTCGCCGCGCCCGTCATGGTCGAACAGCCCGGCAAGCTGCGGGTGGCGGCGCAGCACCGCGTCGAAGGCCCGCTCCAGCCGCTCCGCGTCCAGCGGCCCGTCGAGGTCGAGCGCGGTGAAGGCGTTGTAGGCGCTGGCCTTTCCGCCAAGCTGGCTCTGGAACAGCATGCCCTTCTGCAAGGGCAGCAGCGGCACCGCCGCCGCAACCGGTCCGTGACGGCCTTTCAGCGCCGTCGCATCGACGACGGGCTGTGCCGCGACGATGGGATTTTTTGGAGTCAGCGCCTTCAGGGCGAGCGCCATGCGCCGCGGGTCGCGCCCGGCGAAGACGTCGCGGGGGCGCAACTCGAACCCGTGGGCGCGCAGGGCGCTGCCCAGCGCGATGGCGCTGATGCTGTCGCCGCCGAGCGCGAAGAAATCGGCGTCGGCGCCGACCGCCGGCAAGCGCAGAACCGTCGCCATGGCGCGGCAGAGCAGCGCCTCCGCCGGGGTAGCGGGGGCCGCACCGCCGCTCTCCGCCGCCGGGGCGGGCAGACGGGCGCGGTCCACCTTGCCATTGACGGTCAGCGGGAAGACATCCAGCACCACCAGCGCCGAGGGCACCATGTAGTCGGGCAGCCGCTCGCGCAGCCCGTGCAGCAGATTACGGGACGTCCGATCCGCCCCCTCGGCCAGGGTGCAGTAGGCGACCAGTCGGTGGCTGCCGTTCACCGCCTCCGCCACCACCAGCGCTCCGGACACGCCGGGAAGGCGGTGCAGGGTGGCCTCGACCTCCGGGATCTCAATGCGGTAGCCGCGGACTTTGATCTGGTGGTCGGCGCGCCCGATGAAGTCGATCTGCCCGTCGTCGGTCCAGCGCACCAGATCGCCGGTGCGGTAGAGCCGCCCGCCGGACCCAACGGGATCGGCGACGAAGCGCTGGGCGGTCAGCCCCGGACGGCCCACATAGCCCGCCGCCAGACCGGCGCCGCCGATGTACAGCTCGCCGACGGCACCGACCGGCACCGGGCGCAGCCGGGTGTCCAGCACATGGACCCGCACATTGCCGACCGGGCGCCCGACCACCGGCCGCTCCGCCACGGTGACGGGGGCGCGCAGCGTGTCCACCGTGTTCTCGGTCGGGCCGTAGAGGTTCACCGCCATCAGATCGGCATGGCCGCGGAGGTCCGTCCACAGGGCGGGGGAGGCCGCCTCGCCGCCGATCAGGATCAGGGTCGGGTGATGGTGGCCCGGCTCCATCAGGCCGCAGGCGAGCATCTGCGCGCAGAAGGAGGGCGGCAGGTCCATGGCGTCGATGCGCCGACTCCGCACCTCCTGCACCAGCGCGTGGGCGTCGCGCCGCATCTCCTCGTCGAAGACGTGAAGCTCCTGCCCCAGCAGCATCCAGAAGATCTGCAGCCAGGAGGAATCGAAGGCGAAGGAATGGGTGTGCGCGGCCCTCAGGACGTGGGTGCCGTGGCGCCGCTGCACGGCCTCCAGCGCCGGGCCGTAGACCGTCGCCGTGTGGGACAGCAGCAGGTTCAGCAGCGCGCCGTGGGTGTTCATAACCCCTTTCGGGCGCCCGGTGGAGCCGGAGGTGAAGATGATGGTGGCGATGTGGGCCGGCGTCAGGGGTGCCTTGCGCTCCGCCGCCGCGACGGGAATACCAAGCAGGGCCGCGCAGGCTGCCAGCAGATTGGCGTCGTCCAGGCACAGCGCCTCCAGCCCGGCCGGGAGCCGCCCGGCCACCGAGGTCCAGGTCAGCGCGCAGCGCGGCCCGGCGTCCTCGCACATCATCGCCAGCCGCTCGGTCGGGTAATCGAGGTCCAGCGGCAGGTGGGTGGCGCCGCTCGCCAGCACGGCCAGCATGGCGACCACCGCGTCGGCGGAGCGCGGAACCGCCACCGCCACCACGTCGCCGGGACCGACGCCGCGCGCGATCAACAACCGCGCCAGCCGCGACACCGCGCCCGACAGCTCCGCGAAGGTGATGCGGGTGTCGCCGAACACCAGCGCCGTGCCCTCCGGCGTCTCGGCGGACTGGCGGTCCAGAACCTCCACCAGGGTCGCCGGGCGCTCCGGCGCGTCGAAGACGGGACCGCTGGACCAGGTGGCGATGGCCGCTTCCTCGTCGGCGTCCATCACCGGCAGGCCGTCCAGCGGAGCGCCGACCACAGCGGCGTCGAGCAGCCGGACCAGGCGCCGGGCATGGCGGGCCAGTTCAGCGGCGTCGTAGCGCGTGCGGTCGGCGCGCAATTCCAGCGCTATGTCGCGGCCGCGGGTCATCAGTCCGAACTCGAAGTCGTCCACCGGACCCGTCGCCAGATGGTGGGTGATCGCCGCCACGCCCGCGAAGTCCAGGTCGTAATCGAACAGGCGGTAATTGACCACTGGGCCGTAGAGCGCCTTTCCCGATCCGACCTGACCCAGGTCGCGGGGGATGCGCTCCGCGTCGTAGCGCTGGTGCTGGCGCGCCTCGCGCAGCGCGGCCCGCACCCGTCCGGCGGCATCGGCCAGCGTGACGGCACCGGTCAGATCGATGCGCACCGGCAACACGTTGACCACCGGCGCCATGGCATGGACGGCGGCGGAGCCCATGCGCCGCATGAAGGGCACGCCCACCACCGGGCGGGGATCGCCGGACAACCGGTGCAGATAGACGGCGATGCCGGCCATGGTCAGGTCGGCGACCGACACGCCGCAAGTCTCCGCCAGTCCGGCGAGCGCGCGGGCCAGAGGGTCGGGCAGGGCGGCGGTGTGGGCCACCACCTCCGACGTCGCCTGCTGCTCGGTCGGCTTGGCGCCCTGGACGGAGAGGGTCAGCGGCGCCGGAAAGTCCCGGCACAGCGCGCTCCAATAGGCGCGGTCGCGGACCAGGGCGTCGGACGCGAGGTAGGCCGCTTCCTCCTCCGCCACCGCGGCGACGGAGACGAAGGGGCCGGGGGCCGGCGTCCGCTCCTGCATGGACGCGCCGTACAGATCCGCGATGCGGCGGGTCAGCGCGTTGAAGCTGTAGCCGTCCAGCATGATGTGGTGGTAGCGCTGGTACCAGATCCAGCGCGGCGCGCCATCCGCCCCGGTGACGTCGAACAGGATCTGGCGGCACAGCGGACGCTCGCCGTCGGCGGGCAGGTCGCCGGCCAGATCGTCGGCCATGACCGCGCGCGCCGCCGCCTCCGGGTCGGTGGCCGCGCTCAGGTCCATTCGCTCCGGTTCCGCCGCCGCATTGCCGCCACCGAGAATCTGGACGACGCGGCCGTCCCGTTCGGCGAAGCGTGCGGTCACCGTGTCGGCCTCCGCCAGCCCGTCGCGGATGGCCTGGGACAGGCGCACGGCGTCGATGGCGCCGTTCAGCTCGATGGCGTGGGCGATGACATAGGCGTTCTTCCGGGCCGCGACCTGATCCGCCAGCCAGATGCCCAGTTGCGTGCCCAGCAGGGGGATGATGCGCATGGCCCTGTCCTCATGAATGCTCTGAAAAAGCCGTCAGGCGGCGGCGGGGGTGAGGTCGGTCCAGGCGGCCTCGATGTGGTCGAGGCAGGCGGCGCGCCCGGCGGGGCCGAAGACGGCGGTCCAGCCCTCCGGCACCGCGGCAAAGCACGGCCACAGGCTGAATTGGCCGGCATCGTTCGCCAGCGCCAGGAAGTCGTGACGCTCGTCGTCGAAGGGGTTCACATACTGGTCGGTGGTCATCGGGTAAGTTCCTGAAATGAAAAGACTAACGCCCGAGCGTCGCTCCGCCGTCCACCAGCAGGTCGGCGAGCGTGATGTGGCCGGCGGCGGGGGAGGCGAGGAAGACGACCGTCTCCGCCACGTCGCGCGGCGTGGCGAGCTTGCCGAGCGGAATGCCGAGCTTGTGCTGCTCGGGATTGCCCCGGATGGTCTGCGCCGCACCGTCCGGCCCGCTCCACAGCGCGCGCTGCATGGGCGTGTCGGTGGAGCCGGGGGAAACGACGTTGCAGCGCACGCCGTAGGGCGCCAGTTCCAGCCCCACCGTCATGGTCAGGCTGGTCAGCGCGGCCTTCGACGCGCCATAGGCGGCCATGCCGATCCGCGGCACATGGGCGGCGTTGGACGACACGCTGACGATGGCGCCGCCGTTCCCGCCGCTTTTGAAGGCCGGGATCACCGCCCGCATCATGTGGAAGGGACCGGCCACGTTGACGGCGAAGCTGTCGCTCCAGTCGGCGTCGGTCGTTGCCTCCACCGGTCCCATGCGCAGGATGCCGGCGACGTTGGCCAGCGCGTCGATCCGCGTGCCCTCGGCAAACAACGCCTCGCAGGTTCCGGCGACCGCGTCGGCGTCGGCGATGTCCAGCGTCACGGCGCGGTAGGGCCGCTCCCCGCTGTCGTGCCAGTGGCGGTCGAAGGCGACGACGATGGCGCCGCGGGCGTGGAACAGGTCGGCCACGGCCCGCCCGATCCCTTGCCCGGCGCCAGTCACCCAGGCGGTCCGGCCCGCGAAGTCCGTCATGCCGCGACGCGCCCGGAAGCGGCCAGCCGGGGCTCGATCAGCGCCCACCAGCCGTTGATGCTCGGCTGCGCAGCCAATTCGGCGAAGCCGACCTCGACGCCCGCGGCCTTCCAGCGGTCCACCACCTGCATCACCGCGATGGAGTCCAGACCGAAATCCATCAGGTTGTCGTCGTCCCCCGGCACCTCGTCCAGCGAGGCGAGCAGGATGCGCCGCAGCCCGTCCTTGCTCAGCACCGCCGCAGGGGCGGCCAGCACACTGTCGGAATGGATCGTCCGCCCGGCGTTGCGCGCGACGTAGCGCAGCGCCATCATATGATCCTCGCGCGAGAAGTCGGCGATGGCGTCGGCGATCAGGAAGGGCTTGATGCCGCGCATGAAGGCGTCCAGCGCCGTCTGCATCACGCCGATGTGCGCGTAGATCCCGCAGATCAGGAGCTGGTCGCGCCCCGCCTCCGCCATCATCTCGGCCAGCGGGGCGCGGAAGAAGGCGCTGTAGCGCCATTTGGTCAGCACCCGGTCGTCGGCGTCCGGGGCCAGCGGGGCGACGATGCCCGCCAGATCCGGCTCGGCCGTCAGGCCCGGCCCCCACATATCGTTCAGCAGGCCGCGGTCGGCGTCGGTCTGCACCGGCGGCTGGGCCGTGTAGACGACCGGCACGCCCAGCGCCTTCAGATGGCGCTTCAGCCGGACGATCCGGTCGATGCAGCTGACAATGGCCGGGTTCGCCGCGCCGTAGAAGCCGACGAAATAGTCCTGCATGTCGTGGATCAGCAGGACCGCACGGGCGGGGTCGACGCTCCAGGACACCTTGTCCTGCGGCAGGTCCGCCGCGGTGGGCAGGGCGTAGGGGGCGATGGATCGGATGGTCATGATGCGGTCGTTTCCATGAGAACGTTGTCTTGGCGCGCCCGCTCGCGCAGGGTCTGCTTGTCGACCTTGCCGACGGCGGTCTTGGGCAGGTCCCGGACGAAAACGAAGCGGTCGGGCAGCTTGAAGTCGGCCAGCCCCTGGCCGCGCAGGAAGCGGCGCAGCTCCGACGGCTTGGTGCCGGGCGGGGCGATCACGAAGGCGCAGGACCGCTCGCCCATCAGCGCGTCGGGTATGGCGACGACCGCGGCGTGGCCCACCGCGGGGTGGCCGGCCAGCAGGTCTTCGACCTCCTGCGCGTCGATCTTCTCGCCGCCGCGGTTGATCTGGTCCTTGTTGCGTCCGCAGACGACGAGGTTGCCGCCCGGTGCCAGGCTGACCAGATCGCCGCTGCAATAGAAACCCTCGGCGTCGAAGACGCGGGCGTTGTGCGCCTCGGCCTTGTAATAGCCTCGGAAGGTGTAGGGGCCGCGGGTCCACAGCTCTCCCACCGCGCCGGGCGGGACCGGGTGGCCGGTGGCGTCGAGGATGCGGATCTCGTCGTCGGGGCTCATCGGGCGGCCCTGGGTGTTGACCACCGTCCAAGGATCGTCGTCGAGCCGCGTGTAGTTCACCAGCCCTTCCGCCATCCCGAAGACCTGCTGGAGACGGCAACCCAGCCGTTCCGGCACCCGCTCGGCGACGGCGGGGCTGAGCTTGGCGCCGCCCACCTGGACAACCTCCAGGCTGGACAGGTCCCCGGCACTGCCGGCGGCTTCCAGCCAGACCGACAGCATCGGCGGGACCAGCGCCGCCCAGGTGACGCGGTGGCGCGCGATCAGCGGGAAGCAGGTCGCGGGGCCGGGGTCGCCGGCCATCACCACCGTGCCGCCGGCGTGGAACACGCCGAGCGCGCCGGGTGAGCTGAGCGTGAAGTTGTGCGGCGCCGGCAGGGCGCAGAGGAAGCAGCAGGACCCGTCCAGCCCGCAGATCTCGGCGCTGCGGCGGACGCTGTAGAGATAGTCGTCGTGGGTGCGCGGGATCAGCTTCGGCGTGCCGGTGCTTCCGCCGGACAATTGGAAGAAGGCCACGCCGGACGGATCGGCGGCAAGGGCCGGCCCGGCGGCGTCCTCCGCCAGCGCCCCGCCGTCGGCCCAGGCGAAGCCGCCGATCCCGTCGTCGGACGGAGCGCCGAGCAGGAGCAGCCGCTCCGGCCCGACCGTCTGTACCATCAGAGCGACCAAAGCTTGGTCCGCCGCCGGCAGCACGGCCAGCGCCGGCTCGATCTGGCGCGCGTAGGCCGTCAGCTCATAGACGCCATGGCTGTTCAGCGCGTTGACCGGCACCACCCCGCAGCGCAGCAGGGCGAAGAAGACCAGATAAAATTCTGCGCGGTTGGGCAGGCGGACCAGCGCGGTGTCACCGGGGCGCAGGCCGCGGGCGCGGAAGGCCGCCGCCAGACGGAGCGACTGGCTCTGCAGGTCGGCGTAGCGGAACCGGCGTTCCCCGCAGAGGATCGCGGTGGCCTCCGCCGCCGCGCCCCGGTGGCGGTCGATCACGTCGGTCAGCGGGTCGCCGGTCCAGTAACCCTTGGCGCGGTAGCGCTCCGCGAACGCGGCAGGCCAGGGCGTGAAAGGAATGGTCACGACGCCAGCTCCACCGGCACGTCCGCGTTGGAGGGCAGGGCGGAGCCGACGCCGAACAGGTTCAGCATGGTGGTCAGCTTCGCCGCCGTCTCCTCCCACTCCGCCGCAGGGTCGGAGTCCGCGACGATGCCGGCCCCGGCGTAGAGGCGCAGCCGCCGCCCCTGGACCAGCCCGCAGCGGATGGACAGCGCCCATTCGCCGTTGCCCCGGCTGTCCATCCATCCGACCATGCCGCCGTACCAGTTGCGGGCGTAGCCCTCCAGCCGGTCGATGGCGTCACGGGCGAGGCCGGTCGGCGTGCCGCAGATCGCCGGCGTCGGGTGCAGCGTGTGGGCGAGCCGCAGCGACGACACCGCGGGATCGGCCAGTTCGCCGGTCAGCTCGGTGGACAGGTGCAGCATGGTCGGGGTGCGGATCACGCTGGGGGCGTCCGGCACGGACAACGGGTTGCAATGGGGGGCGAGCGCCGCGCGCACCGCATCGACGACGTACCGGTGTTCCGTCCGGTCCTTCATGGAAGCGATCAGGGCGGCGGTGCGCTGGCGCTCCACCTCGGCGGACGGGCTGCGCGGGGCGGAACCGGCCAGCGGGTTGCTGACCACGGTCCGCCCGGTCTTGCGGATCAGCAGCTCCGGGCTCGCCCCCACCAGGGTCTGTCCGTAGGCGACCGGGGCCGCGAAGACGTAGGCTCCGGGATTCTGCCGCAGCAGGGCGCGCAGCAGGCGGCCCGGCGCGAAGGCCTCGCGCGCCTCCACGTCGAGTGGGCGCGACAGCACGACCTTCTTCAACGCGGTGTCGCGGAACAGTTCAATGGCTTGGGCCACAGCCGCTTCGAAGGCGCCGCGCCCCACCGTTTCCTCGACGGCGTCCAGCGCGACGGGGTCGGGTTCGGCGGCCATGCGGCCGGCGTCCTCGTAACCGCAACACTGGGGGATGAACAGGCGGGCGTGCTGGCGTCCGTCGAAGGGGACGGCGCCGACCAGGATGGGATTCTCGACACCCTGGGCCTTGCGGCGGCGGAAGGCGCGGTCCAGCGCCTCCTCCCACCGGCCATCGGCGAAGCTGCGGTCGTCGAGGGCGACGTCCAGCCGCTCATCCACGCCGTAGGCTTTCAGGACGCGGCCACGCGAGGCGAAGGCGAAATCCGGGTCGGAACGGCCGCCGAGCGGCCGCTCCCCGGCGGGCAGGGGTAGAACGTCCATGGAAACACGAGCCTCCACTGTCCATCCGCCAGCGCGGACGATGTTGACATGGTCGGAAATAGCGCGCCGTTGACGGTCCGGGCGGGCACGGGAATCGCCGCCGGCCTTCTGCCGGGACCGCGAATTGCGTTTACATATATGCAAATGATTCTTATTCGCAATATAGGGTTATACTTCAGAAGCCGCAAGTATTTTTTGCATTACGGAATATGTTTCTCTCGCTTTCAGGCTCAGCTTCCCGCTTCTGCCACCCTCCGGTCGTGTGTCCTGGCGCCCAAGCGGTCGGACAGGCGGAAGACCAGGGACAGCACGACGGGCAGGACCGTCACCGTCACTAGGCTGGAGATCAGCAGGCCGCACAGCACGACCAGCCCCAGCCCGCGGTACAGCTCCGTCCCGGCGCTGGACACCGCCACCATCGGGATCAGGCCGGCGACGGTCGTCACCGTGGTGATCAGGATGGGGCGCAGTCGGCTCTGCAAGGCGTCGGCGATGGCCTCCGCCCCGGACATGCCGTGCGTCCGTCGGTTCACGGCGGCCTGCTCGACGATCAGGATGGGGTTGTTCACCACCGTTCCGACCAGCACCAGGAAGCCCATCATCGTCAGCACGTCGAAGGGCTGGGGCGGGCCGAAGCCTCCGGGCAGGCCGGCGACGAGGTTGTAGAGCCACAACCCGACCAGCCCGCCGCCGATCCCCGTGGGCACCACCGCCATGATGATCAGCGGATAGCCCCAGTGAGAGAAGACGGCGACCAGCACCAGATAGGTGATGGCGAGCGCCAGCAGGAACCCGCCGGTCAGGGCGGAGCGCAACTCGTCCAGCGATCCGCCGGCCCCGGTGATGCGGGTGCTCATCCCGTCGGGAATCACGCCCTCGGCGCGCAGCCGGTCCACCAGATCGGTCCGCACCGCGGCGATGCCGGATTCCAGCGCCACCGACCGCGGCGGGATGATGGTCAGGGTGACCGTGCGGAACCCGTCGATCCGCGCGATGCTGGAGGAACCCACGGTTTCCCGCAGCTCGGCGAGGCTGGACAGCGGCACCGGGGCGCCGCGGCCGGTGTGGAGCACCAGATCGGCGAAGCCCTGGCGGTCGCGGCCCAGGCCCCCGGCCACCCGCAGATAGATGTCCAGCGTCTCGTCGTTCAGCAGATATTCGTCGGCGAAGGCGCCGTCCGAATAGGCGCGCAGCGTGTAGCCCAGCTCTGCCAGCCCGATGCCCATCTCGCCCGCGCGCTCCCAGTTCGGGTGCAGTTCCAGGAAGGGCTGCGACATGGCCAGAGTGGGCGGGGAGGGATCGCTGTTGACCTGCCCGTCGGGGAACAGATCGCCCGCGCGGTCGAGCACCGTCAGCGCCGTGGCGTAGAGCGTGGTCAGGTCGCCGCCGCTCAGCTCCAGCCGGATGGCGCGGGCGCCGCCGCTGTTGCCGGAGAAGATCGACCCGCGCGCGGCGAAGCCGCGCATGCCGGGAATCGCCCGCATCCGCTTGGTGACGTTGGCGATCAGCGCGTCGGTGTCGGCGGGGTTCATCGGCTCCGTCACGAAGCGGATGAAGCCGGGCCGGATGAAGCTCAGATTGACGCGCAGCGGCGGAATGCCGGTCTCGGCGTCGGTGTCCGCGGCGCCCACCTGACGGCTCAGCAGCGGGTCGATCTGCCGCCAGACCTCCTGCATCGAGTCCATGCTGTATCCGGGCGGGGCGGCCAAGAAGCTGAAGACGGTGGCCTCCTCGCCCTCCGGCAGATATTCGGCGGGTGGCACCATGGTGAGCATGACGGCCACCATGGCCGCGGCGGAGACGGCGAGGATCGCCAGCTCCCGCCGGGCGCTGCGCAGCATCCAGCGCACCGCCACACCCAGCGTGCCCTCCTTCTGCGGAGCCTTTCCTGCCGGGGACGCCACCGACCAGCGCCCGGCGACGACGGGAACCAGGACCAGGGCGGCGAACATCGACATGACGACGGCGCCGGTGATGGCGATGGCGATGTCGGAATAGAGCTGCCCGGCCTCCGCCGTGATGAACAGCACCGGCAGGAAGACCAGGACGGTGGTGAGGGTGGAGGACAGGATCGCCGGCCACACCTCGGCGATGCCGTCCTCGGTCGCGGCGGCCTTCGACTTGCCCGTGCGCAGATGGCGGGCGATGGCGTCCAGCGCGACCACGCTGTTGTCCAGCGTCATGCCGATGGCAAAGGCGACGCCGGACAGCGAGATCACGTTGATGCTGCGCCCGGCGGCCGCCAGGACCAGCAGGGTCGCCAGCGTGCAGACCGGCATGCTCGCCGCCGCCGCCGCGGTCGCCGGGATGGAGCGCAGGAACAGCAGCAGTACCACCGCGGCCAGGACGCTGCCGGCGATCAGGTTGCTCAGCACGTTGTCGATGGACCGTTCCATGTAGCGCACGTCCTCTGACAGCAGCCGCATGGACAGGCCGCGCTCCTTCAGGGCGTGGCGGTTCAACTCGTCCACAGCGTCGGTCACCGCTTCCTTGACGGCGATGACGTTGGCGCCGGCCCGCTTGCCGATGGTGACGAGCAGGGTGGGGCGCCCGTCGGCGAAGGCGACGCTGCGCGCCTCTTGGGTCGCCATGGTTACCGATCCGACGTCGCGCAGGCGGATCGCCGTTCCGTTCTCCCGCGCGACGATCAGATCGGCCAGATCCTCCAGGTCGGCGAAGCGCCCGATGGTGCGCAGGAAGTAGCGGCGCTTGCCGAAGTCGCGGTCGCCGCCGGAGACGTCGCGGTTGCGCGCCCGCACGGCGTCGCGCACCGTCCCCACATTCAGGTTGCGGGCGGACAGTTTCATCGGGTCGAGCAGGATGTGGATTTCCTGCGCGGCCCCGCCGATCACCTCGGCCTTCGCCACGCCGGCCACACGCTCCAGCCGCGGGCGCAGGACGTTCTCGATCCAATTGGTCTCGCGCTGGATGGACACCGGGTCGGTGGCGCCGTCCAGCCGCTCGACACCGAAGAACAGGAAGGGCTCCGCCGTCGCGGACTCGGCGACGATGCGCGGGCGGTCCACCGTCTCCGGATAGTCGGTGACCTGCGACAGCGCGTTGTCGATGTGGATCAGCGCCTCGTCGACGGAGGTGCCGGAGGGAAACTCCAGCTCCACCTGACCGCCACCGAATTCGGCGCTGGAGGACAGGCGGACGAGGCCGGGGATGGCGCGCAGGTATTTCTCCTGCTCGATCAGGATGTCCTGCTCGACGTCCTGCGGGGTGGCGCCGGGCCAGTTGGTTTCCACCATGATCCGGCGCGGGCTGATGTCGGGGATCATCTGCACCGGAATGCGGAAAACCGACACCGCGCCCAGCAGGCACAGGATCAGGACCGACACCAAAGCAGCCAGCGGGTTACGCAGGATCAGGCGGGTCATTGTGACTCCGGAAAAAGGTCCAAGTCCTTCAAGAGAAATCCCCTCTCCCCGGAGGGGAGAGGGTTCATCAACACGCGCTCCGACCCCTCACCCCACCATGTCCGGGACGACCGGCTGGTCGGGGCGCAGGCCCTCGTTGCCCTGGACGACCACCAGATCGTCGGGGCGAAGCTCGGGGCTGAGGATTTCCACATGGTCGCCGGAATGGCGGCCCGTGCGCACCGCCACCGGGCGGGCCACCGCCCCGTCGCCGCCGCGCTGCACCACCCAGACGCGGGCGCTGCCGTCGGGATGGCGCTGCACCGCGTCCGCCGGGACCTGGAGCGCGATCTCCGCCGTTCCGGGCGCCGGGCCGAGCGCGACGCCGACGCGCGCCGACATGCCGGGCATCAGCCGCCCTTCGGGGTTGGGAAGCGCGATGTGGACGCGGAAGCTGCGGCTGACCGGATCGGCGGCGGGCACCACCCGCTCGACCGCCGCGGCGATGCCGGCCCCCTCCGGCGCGTCGGCGACCAGAACGGTGACCGGCGTGCCGGCGGTGATGCGCCCGTGCTGGCGCTCCGGCACATCGACGACGACGCGCAACGGGTCGGTGACGGTGAGCTGAAGCACCGAGCCGCCGGACCCCACCCACTCCCCGCGCCCGGTGCGCCGTTCGGTCACCACCCCGGCGAAGGGCGCGGTCAGCCCGTGACGCGCCACCTGCTCCCGCTGGATGGCGACGGCGGCGCGGAGCTGGCGGACCTTGGCCTCCTCGATGGCGGCCTGGGCGAGCTGCGTGCGGTAGCGGGACTGCGAGACGCTCTGCACGCCGGCCAGCGCCTCGGCCTCGCGGGCCAGCCGCAGGGCGTCGCGCTGCAGGTGCTCGGCCTCGGCCAGGGAATGCTCCAGCCGTTCCAGTTCCAGCCGGGCGA
This sequence comes from Azospirillum sp. UFLA03-27, assembly GCF_059803775.1. Classification (NCBI taxonomy): domain Bacteria; kingdom Pseudomonadati; phylum Pseudomonadota; class Alphaproteobacteria; order Rhodospirillales; family Azospirillaceae; genus Azospirillum; species Azospirillum sp. UFLA03-27. The sequence continues at coordinate 26,103 of NZ_JAUQTX010000052.1, forward strand.
CAGTGTCGTCCAGCCGCAGCAGGGGGTGCCCGGCCTCCACCCGGTCGCCGGCCTCGACCAGCAGGGCGTCCACCCGGCCCTCGACCTGGGCGGACAGGGCGCTGCTCTGCGGCGACACCAGAGTGCCGGGGAGGTGCAGCGTCTGGCGGACGGGGGCGGCGACCACCGCCGTCACCTTCACCCGCGTCTGGGCGGCGACGGGAAGCGCCGCGGCGAGCAGGGCAGCGGTCAGCAGGATCGGCATGGCGCGGGTCATCATCCGGTTCCCCATCATCCGGTTCCCTCCAGAGCAGGGTCGCTCATTGGCGCTCCGCGCATCGTGGTGGCGGTGGCGGTCACGGCGGCGGCGAGCGCCAAGGCCCCCAAGCCCAGCGCCAGGATTCCGACGGCGGGGCTCAGCAGCGTCGCCAGCAGGCCCATGCCGATGGTGCCGGCGCTGTCGCCGAACACATCCTGGGCGGTCCACAGGCTGTTGACGCGGCCCAGCAGATGGTCGGGCGTGTGGCCCTGCACCATGCTGTATTCCAGGAGCGAGGCGATGGAGGTGGCGTAACCGAACAGCACCAGCACGGGCAGCGCCACATAGAGGCTTCCTGCGGCCCCGATCACGGCGACGCAGGCGAAGGCGCCCATGCAGGCACCGCCCATCACCGGACCCGGACGCTCCAGCCGCGCGGCCCAGCCGCTGAGTGCCGCGCCCAGCGTCGCCCCGATGGGAATGGCGCTGTACATCAGCCCGGTCTCGAAGGCGCCGCCGCCGAACACCTCCTCGACCAGGGCCGGGAAGAGGATGCGGATGGAGGTGGCGACCGTGGTCAGGCAGCCGAGCGCGACCACGCTCACGATCACCTTGTGGCCGAACAGGAAGGCGAAGGCCTGCGCCATGGCGCGCAGCGGGTTCTCCCCGGCCTCGCCCTGCGGCATCATCCGGGGCAGGCCGAGCAGGGTCAGGACGGTCAGCCCGGTGCCCAGTGCCGTCAGCAGATAGACCCAGCCGACGCCCAGCCCGGCGATCAGCAGGCCACCCAGCGCAGGCGACAAGATGGTGGCGACGCGCATCGACAGCATCCCCAGCGCGCGGGCCTGCACCAGATTGGCGCGCCCGACGAGATGGGGCATCGCGGCCAGCAGGGCGTTGACGCCGATCGCTCCGAAGAAGCCGTCCCAGAAGGACAGGGCGTAGATCGCCGGAAGGGACGGGGAGGGCAGCGCCGCGTTGGCCGCCAGCCCGAGGAAGCCCAGGCCGCAGACGCTGCGGGCGGCCAGGATCAGGCGGCGGCGGTCCATCCGGTCGGCCAGCACGCCGCCCAGCAGCAGGCCCAGGAACATGCCGATGCCGTCGCAGGCGGCGGCCATCCCGACCTGAAGGCTCGACCCGGTGAGGGCGTAGACCTGGAGCGGCACCGCCACCGACAGCAGGCCGAGCGCCATCAACGAGATGGTCCGGGCGATCAGCACGCGGCGGAAATCGGGGTTGGTTCTCAGAAGGCTGAGATCGACGAAAAGGTTCGACAGGGTCATGGGCGGGCCTTTCCGGCACCGGCGCCCGCGGCAACGGGACCGAGGGCGGCTTTCAGACAGCGGGCGCGCCCGCCCCCGGAGCAAGCCGGGGACGGGCGGCGGCGGATCAGAAACGGTAGTTGGCGGAGACGTAGTAGTTGCGTCCCACCTCCACCGACGTGAAGTTGACGTTCTTCTCGCTGAGGATGACGTCGGTGATATTCTTGACGCCGGCCCCGACGGTCAGCGCCTCGGTGACATCGGCGCTGACGCCCCAGTTCAGCAGGGTGTAGCCGGGCATCTTGCTGGTGCCCTGCAGCTGCGGGCCGGTGTAGCTGGTCGACACCGACGTGCTGATGTTTTCCAGCGCCTGCCACGTCAGGGAGGCGTTGATCTTGTGGCGCGGACGGTAGTCCAGCTCCGCACCGTTGCTCTGCTCGGTGTAGAGGTAGGTGTAATTGCCCGCCAGCAGCAGCTTCGGCGTCAGGCTGACGGAGCCGGTCACCTCCACGCCTGAGATGTCCACGTTGTTGATGTTGCTCCAATTGCGGGCGACGGCCACCGGATCGTAGACCGCCTGGATCATGTCCTTGACCTTGTTGTGGAACAGCACGACGCTGCCGTCCCAGCGGTCATAGCGGGTTTCCAGGCCGATCTCGTAGTTGGTGCTGGTCTCCGGTTCGAGGTCCGGGTTGCCCGACAGGAAGCAGCGGCCGCCGCAGCTGACGATCCGGTATTCGCGGCTGAGCTGGTAGGCGTCCGGCGCCTTGTAGCCCTGGCTGACGCCGGCCTTCAGCGACAGCGCGTCGGTCAGCGCATAGACGACGTTGGCGCGGCTGGTGAATTTGCCGCCGAAGATCTCGTGGTGGTCGTAGCGGGTGCCGACCGTCAGGGTCAGCCCGTCGATCAGCCCGATCTGGTCCTGGAGATAGACGGCCTTCTGCCCGATCTCCGACTTGCCGGACTGCAGGAAGGTGTTGGGGTCCTCCACCGTCTGCTTGCGGTATTCCGTGCCCGCGGTCAACCGGTTGAAGCCGAGCTGGAAGTTGGAGCGGCCGTGCAGGAAGAGGTTCTTTTCCTTCAGGTGCCGCTGCTGCGGCGCGTTGAAGGACGAGTTGTAGTCGTCGATGCGGCCGTCTTCGTAGTTTGCCTCCACCAGCGTGTCGCCCCAGCCCCAGTTGCCGCGGTGGGCGGCGCCGAAGGTGTTGCGGACGATCTCCTGCTTCTGGGAGGAGAGCCAGCGGTCGTAATAGCCGCGGGGCCGGTTGTCACGGTTCAGGCCGTAGTTGGCCTCCAGCGTCTGGTTCTCCGTCACGTCGAAGGCCAGCGTGGTCAGCAGGTTCGCCAGGTTCTTCTTTTCCAGAACCGGAACGACGCCGTTGTAGCGGGAGTCGTCGTACCAGGCCTGTCGGTTGAAGTATTCGGCGGAGACCGAGGCCGAGACCTTATCCACGATCGGGCCGGCGGCGTAGAGGCCGGTGCGGTACTGGGTGCCGCCGCGGCCCGGCTCGACGACGCGGTAATCGCCGTTGATCTCGCCCGACCATGTGTCGGTCGGCTTCTTGGTGATGATGTTGACCACACCGCCGATAGCGTCCGATCCGTAGAGCGACGACAACGGGCCGCGCACCACCTCCACCCGCTCGATGGCCGACATCGGGATCGAGTGGTAGTCGAAGTCGCCGCCGCGCCACAGCGCGTCGGAGGTGGACACCCGGCGCCCGTTCACCAGCACCAGCGAGTAGTTGGCGCCCATGCCGCGGATCACCACCTCGTCGCGGCCCGTGGCGTCGGTGCGGTCGTTCACGCCCACCGAGCGGCCCAGGACTTCCGGCAGGCCGGAGGAGGCGACGCCCTCCCTCTTCAGGTCCTCCGACGTGATGACGGTGGTGAAGGCGGGAGCGGTCAGCGTGCTTTGCGGCGTGCCGGTCGCCGTCACCGTCACCGGCCCCAGCGTCTGGACGGCAGCGGGCGACCCTTCCGAGGCGGCCTGCTGGGCCAGCGCCGGCGTTCCCCCCGCCAGCGCGGCCGCCAGCGCCGCACCCACCATGGTTGCGGATTTCACCGCAGCCACCGGACGGCCGGCCGCCGTCCCTTCTTCTGCACACGCCCCCGATGTGCGATTGGTCATACTCATATCCCCTGATTAGACAAATACGTAGTTGCTAATGCGACTCATTCTCAACTACCTCTTTCGATTGTTAGTGCATATCCCTTTTCGCTGCAAGGACTATGACTCGGCGGAGTTGTTTTTCAGGTGGCCGCCATCACTCTCCGGGGGATCACTCCGCCGGATGGGCAAGCGGTTGGACGCCCACCTCCGAGTCCGAGCGCTCGACCGGGGAGGCCCAGACGCTGTCCCGCGGGCCGCTGAGGGCGCGCCGCGCCGCTCCACGGGCCATCGCGGCGAAGACCAGCCCACCGGCCAACGCCACCAGATCGACTCCGATCAACCCATCCGACAGCCAAAGACCCGGCATGACGAGGCCGAGCAGCGAGGTCGCCGGGATGGCCGCAGTGGCCACCGCGCTGACCCACAGCAGTTCCACTCCCGCACGGGACGCCCCGCGCAGGAACGCCCAGGCGCAGGCGCCCAGAAAGACCGCGTAGTAGATGCCCCAATGCCAGGCGTGCAGGTCGTCCACCAGCCCGCTCAGCCACTTCCCGGCGGCGATGGTCAACGACAAACCGGCCACGCAGCCCAGGCAGACTCCGACCGTCCCGGCGGCCAGCAGGCGCGTGGCACGGCTCTGCTCGACCGGGCCGACGGTCGACCGGCCTTTCGCCTGCCGCTCCGTCCGCCGCCGCGATTCGATCCACAGCAGGTTGCCGGTGTAGAACAGCGCTGCCCCGGCCAGCCCGAGCAGGAAGTAGGACCAGCGCACGATGCCGCCGCCGAAGCTCCCGAAATGCAGCGCGAAGAAGGCGGAGACGGTGGCCGACCATCCGTTCTGGTGTCCCGGCATGTATTCGGTGTCGATGATCCGGCCGTCCACCGCCCCCATCAGAACGAAGCCCTCCCGCCGCACCAGATAACGCGGGTCATGGCCCCAGACGCGCACGGTGGCGGCCCCGGTGCCGGCGTCGTGATACTCCAGGCTGACCGGCTGGAAGCCGGGGGCGAGGCTGTGGACGCGCGTCAGGAACTCCTTAGTCGGCAGCATGCCCGCCGGGCTCATGTCCTTTGAAACTGTGCGGAACGGGCTGCTGGCCGCCGCCACGGCGCGCATCTGCCCGCCATAGACCACACGGTCCAGCGTGTCGTAGATGTGGTCGTGCAGCCCGAACACCACCGCCGACAGGGCGATGACGATGTGGAAGGGCAGGCTGATCAGCCCCAGCAGGTTGTGAGCGTCCAGCCACAGGCGCTTCACGTTCCGGGTGACGCGCAGGATCAGGAAATCCTTGACCAGCGACGGCAGCAGGATGATCACGCCCGACACCAGGGCCACGACGTAGAGCGCGCTGGCGATGCCCGTCACCGTGGTGCCGATGTCCAGATCGCCCGGAATGCCCACGGTGCGGTGCAGGAAGTCCACCAGTAGCCCGATGCCCGACGGGTTGAGCTGTTCCACCGCCACCGATCCGTCCGGCGCCAGGGTGGCGGCCCAGGGGGCGGGGTCGAAGCGTTCCTCCGTCCAGGTCAGGCGCAGCGGCGCCTCTCCGGCCAGGGCCGGCCCGACCGCCAGGGTGAAGTCCCGCACCTCCGGCCGCAAGGCGCGCGTGGCGGCGACCAGGTCCTCCGCCCGGTCGAGCGTCGCCGGAGTCACCGCCACCGGCGGCGTGATCCAACGTTCCAGCGGTTCCTTGAACATGGTGAGGGCGCCGGCATAGAAGCAGACGAACAGGATCAACCCGGTCAGGATGCCGGTCCAGGTGTGGACCTGACGGTAGAGGCGCACGACGTCGGTGCGGATGGCCATGGCTCTGTCTCTTATACACATCTGACGCTGCCGACGATTATACGC
>NZ_JAUQTX010000530.1:0-760 GCF_059803775.1 Azospirillum sp. UFLA03-27
TCTACACTCGCGTATAATCGTCGGCAGCGTCAGATGTGTATAAGAGACAGGGTGGAGATGGTGGACTGCGATGTACACGTTCCCGCCGGCTCGCTGGCGCGTTACCTGCGCGGTGGGCTGGCGGACTTCCCGCCGAGGTCTTCCTGGCTGTTCCCCGACCCGGCGCGGGTGCTGGACCGGCGGCGGCAGTTGGACGGCATCGGCGGCGACCTGCGCGTGGGCATCGCGTGGCGCAGCCAACTGATGACCATGGAACGGCAATGGGCCTATCTGCCGCTGGACGACTGGGGGCCGGTGCTGGGCGTGCCGGGGGTGACCTTCGTGAACCTCCAGTACGACGACTGCGAGGCCGAGATCCTGCGGGCGGAGGCGCGCTTCGGCGTGCCCATCTACGAGTTGGAGCGGCTCGATTGGAAGAACGACTTCGAGGGAATGGCGGCGCTCACCGCCAACCTCGATCTGGTCATCGCGCCGGCCAATTCGGTGGCGGAACTGGCCGGCGCTCTGGGCGTGCCGGTCTGGCGCTTCGGCGCGCGGGACTGGACCCATCTCGGCAGCGGCGTGCGTCCCTGGTACCCGTCCATGCGGGTCTTCCATCCCCGTGCGGGCGAGCCGCTGTCCGCGGCGCTGGGGCGCATCGCGGCGGATCTTCGCCGCGCCGCCGTCCTGGCGCGCCGGGCGGGTGCGGAGGCGCCGGGGCCGCGTCTTCCCGCCCGCCCTGTCTCTTATACACATCTGACGCTGCCGACGATTATACGCG
>NZ_JAUQTX010000531.1:0-718 GCF_059803775.1 Azospirillum sp. UFLA03-27
GCAGCGTCAGATGTGTATAAGAGACAGCCCCCAGCCCCTTGGCGCGGGCGGTGCGGACGTAATCCTGGCGAAGCTCCCCCATCATCGCGGCGCGGACGTAGCGCGTGTAGCCGCCGATGCTCGCCAGAGTCAGCGAGGCCACCGGCAGCACGAGGTAGGGCAGCCGCTCCCACCAGCCCTCTCCCCCCACCGGGCCGAGCCCGGAGGCGGGCAGCCATTGCAGTTCCACCGCGAAGAGCAGAATCAGCAGCAGCGCCAGCCAGAAGGCGGGGACGGAGATGCCGGCGAAGCAGAACAGGTTGATGGCGTTGTCCGCCCAGCCGTAGGGCCGCCGCGCCGCGTAGACGCCGAGCGGCAGCGCCACCGCCAGGGTCAGCGCCATCGCCGCGCCGAGCAGCAGCAGCGTGTTGCCCAGCCGCGGGAGGAGAATCGTCAGAACCGGCTGCGCGTAGAGCCGCGAGAAGCCGAAATCCCCCATCAGCGCCGCCTGGAGCCAGTGTCCGTAACGGTCCAGCAGGGGCTTGTCGAGGCCGTAGAGCGCCTTCAGCCGCGCCGCATCGGCGGGCGTGGCGCGCGGGTTACCGGCCAGCATCATATCCACCGGATCGCCCGGCATCAGCGTCATCAGCACCGTGATGACGAAGCTCATCAGCAGCAGGACGACCAGCGCCTGGAGCCTGTCTCTTATACACATCTGACGCTGCCGACGATTATACGC
>NZ_JAUQTX010000532.1:0-738 GCF_059803775.1 Azospirillum sp. UFLA03-27
GCCGTTCAGGGTGACCGCGTCGTTGTAGGTCTGGACACCCGTGGTGGTGACGCTGCGCAGGCTGCTGGTGCCGCCGGTGTCGGTGGTCAGGCTGGCCAGCGCCGTCGTGCCGCCCACCGTGCCGGTGAACTGCGTCGCGCCGCTGCCGTTGACGGTCAGGGCCTGGGCGCCGTCCACCGTGCCGGCGAACAGCACGCTCGACCCGCCGTTCACCGTCGTGCCGCCGCCCAGCATCGCCGCGCCGTTGGCGGTGAAAGCGCCGCTGTTGGTTGTGTAGGTGCCGTCGAGCGTCACCGCGTCGTTGTAGGTCTGGGCGCCCGTCGTCGTCACCGACTTCAGGCTGCTGGTGCCGGTGGCGTCGGTGGTCAGGCTGGCCAGAGCCGTCGTGCCGCCCACCGTGCCGGTGAACTGCGTCGTGCTCTTGTTGTTGACCGCCAGGGCGTAGGCGCCGTCCACCGTGCCGCTAAACAGCACGCTCGACCCGCCGTTGACCGTCGTGTCACCGGCCAGCGTCACCGCACCGCTGGCGGTGAAGGCGCCGTTGGTGGTGGTGTAGGTGCCGTTGAGGGTCGTGGCGGCGCCGTGGGTCTGGGCGCCCGTGGTGGAGACGTTCAGGAAGCTGGCCGTGGCGCCCGCGTTGGTGGTCAGGCTGGCCAGCGCCGTCGTGCCGCCCACCGCCGCGTTGAACTGCGTCGTGCCCGTCCCGGCGATGGTCAGCGCCTGGGCGCCGTTCACCGC
>NZ_JAUQTX010000533.1:0-735 GCF_059803775.1 Azospirillum sp. UFLA03-27
GGCCACCACGCTGTACGCCGAGCCGAAGGTCAAGGAGGCGACGGTCGACATCGTCCAGGACCCCGCGGCGGTCCCGGCGCCGGAAGCGGCGGGCACGCGCGCGCCCAAGACCCACAATGTCGTGCTGACCACGACCGAGGTCGAAGCCAGGCTGGATGACGGCACGACCTACACCTACTGGACGTTCAACAACAAGGTCCCCGGCCCCATGGTCCGCGTCCGTGTCGGCGACACGGTGAACGTGTCCATGACGAACGCGCCCGGATCGGTCATGAACCATTCCATTGATTTCCACGCGGCCACCGGTTTCCTTGGCGGTGGACAGATCACCCAGGCGGAGCCGGGCCAGACCAAGGAATTCTCGTTCAAGGCGATGGCGCCGGGCGTCTACGTCTATCACTGCGCCACCCCGATGGTCGCCCAGCACATCGCCAAGGGCATGTTCGGCCTGATCGTGGTGGAGCCCGAAGGCGGCCTGCCGAAGGTCGACAAGGAATTCTACGTGATGCAGCAGGAGATCTACGCCACCAAGGCGAAGAACCTGCCGGCGGCGGAGGATGACTACGACGGCCTGGTCAACGAGAAGCCCGGCTATCTGGTGTTCAACGGCGCCGTGGGTGGGCTGGTGAAGGACAAGCCGCTGAAGGCCAGTGTGGGCGAAACCGTGCGCATCTGGTTCGGTGTCGGTGGGCCGAACTTCACCTCGTCGTTCCATGTCATCGGCGAGATCTTCGA
>NZ_JAUQTX010000534.1:0-729 GCF_059803775.1 Azospirillum sp. UFLA03-27
CGCCCGCACCCAGGCCTTCACTGCCTGGGTTGAGGTCGCCGGTGCGCCGCTGGCCGCTTGATCCCCCGATCTCTAAGCATCCGTGGCCGAACTGCGCCAGCCATCATGGCCAGTGCCAACGAGTTGACGGTGCCGCCCGGACTCCAGCCGGTGGCGGTAGGTGGCCAGCGTCGCCGGCTCCCCGGCGAGCCGCACTGCCCGCTCCTCATACTCCGCGAAGGAGTGGGGGTGACCGTCTCCGGCAGGCCGGCCGCGTGCAGCAGGCTGGCCGCGACGCTGGAGGCGAAGGTCTCCCCCCGCGTCGTGAGAACCGGCACCCCCATCCACAGGGCGTCGGAGGTGGTGGTGTGCCCGGTGTAGGGAAAGCTGTCGAGGGCCAGATCGGCAAGCCGGTAGCGGGCGAGGTGTTCGGCCTGCGGGCGGTGGGGGGCGTCGGCTGGCCGGCAGCGGTCGTTGACCTGATAGCTGTCGGGCATCCGGACCAGCCGCTCACGGTAGAAGGGCTGATGCTCGGGCGGCGTGACGAAGCGGTCGCCAATCGTGTAATCCAGCAGATCCGTGCCCAAGCTTCCCGGATAGCCCAGATAAGCCACCTGGAAGGGCGCCAGTCGCCGCGCCAGCAGTTTCAGCCGTACGCCCTGTAGCAACCCTTTAGCAGGCTGCGGAAAAAGGCTATGCCCGGCCTGCCGGTCGTGATTCTCTCCGGTTGAAGAGAATGCGGCCGGTGAG
>NZ_JAUQTX010000535.1:0-698 GCF_059803775.1 Azospirillum sp. UFLA03-27
AGATTCTGCATCCGCTGATCGAAGCGTGCCGCCCGCGCGGCAAGACGCCACCCCAGCACCTGCGCCGCACGGTTACGGCGATCCTCTGGCGGCACACGAACGGAGCCAAGTGGCGCGCCATCCCGCCCGACTTGGGGCCGTGGTGGATGGCCGCGCAGACCTTCATCCGCTGGGCACGACTGGGCGTGTGGGAGCGCTTGCTCGATCTGGCCCAGCAGCGCGGCGTCGCGCTCGGCATGACGTTCCTGGATGGCCCCACGATCCGGGCGCACCCCAAGGCCGCGGGTGCGTCCAAAAAAGGGGATCTGGAGCACGGCGAGACGTGCGTGAGGGCCTTGGCCGGTCTCGTGGCGGCTATGGCACGAAGGCCTGCGTGATAGCCGACGGCGGCGGACGCGCTCTGGGCTTTACCCTGGCACCCGGGCAAGCCCACGAACTGCCGCTCGCTCCGGATCTGCTGGACATCCTCCCCGACGTGCCCGCGTGGATCGTGGCCGACCGCGGGTATGCGTCCGATGCCTTCCGGCAGCACGTGTGGGACCTCGGCGCCCGTCCCGCCGTCCCAGCCAAAAGCAACGAGGCGCCGGTCGCCTGTCCAGCCTGGATCTACAACAATCGCAACATCGTCGAGCGCCTGTGGGCCCGGCTGAAAGAATGGCGCGCTATCGCCACCCGCTATGAGAAGACCGCCGTCTCCT
>NZ_JAUQTX010000536.1:0-683 GCF_059803775.1 Azospirillum sp. UFLA03-27
CCCATGATGTACTGGAACATCGTGGAGACGCCGATCAGCAGCAGGACCACGCCGGTCGTCTTGACCGTCTTGGCGGCCGCCGCCAGGAAGTGGTCCCAGGTCAGCGTGCGGTAGACGAAGGTGGTGAGCAGCAGGGCGTAGATCACCGCGATGGAGGCGGACTCGGTGGCGGTGAAGACGCCGGACGTGATGCCGGCCAGGATGATCACGACGATGAGCAGGCCGGGGGCCGCGGCGGCGAAGGAGCGGCCCAGGATGGCCCAGCCCGGGAAGGTGCCGGCGGGGTAGCCGCGCTTGACCGCGACGTAGTAGGCCGCACCCAGGTTGCAGACCATCAGCAGCAGGGCGGGGACGATGCCCGCCGCGATCAGCGCGCCGATGGAGGCTTTGCCGCCGGCGGCCAGCGCGTAGATGATCATGTTGTGGCTGGTCGGCATCAGCGCGCCGACCAGGGCGGCGTGGGTGGTGACGTTGACGGCGTAGTCGGCGTGGTAGCCCTCGCGCTTCATCATCGGGATCATCACCGCACCCATGGCCGAGACGTCGGCGACGGGGGAACCGGCGACGCCGCCGAACAGCGTGCAGGCGACGACGTTGGACATGCCGAGGCCGCCGCGGATGTGGCCGACCATGTTCTTGGCGGTGGCGACGATCTTGTCGGCGACGCCGCCGTGGAGCATCAG
>NZ_JAUQTX010000537.1:0-648 GCF_059803775.1 Azospirillum sp. UFLA03-27
CTTGGGCGGCGGCGGCGGCGGGAGCGAGGCCGCCGACTCGGACATTGGAGATGCAGTTGCGCTCGCTGTCCACCCGGCCGGGCCGCGGCTCCCAGGTCAGATAGAGGCCCAGTGAATCGGCGGCGCTCAGCCCCGGCCGCTCGCCGATCAGGACGACGCTCGCCCGCGCCTGGAGCAGCGCGCCGACCGGGTCGCCCAGCGCCACCCGCGCCTGCTCCGCCACCACCACCGGCCCGACTTGCAGCCCCGCCGCCTGGAGTTTCGGGATCAGGGCTTCCAGCACCGCGACGGCGTTGGCCTGCACGGCGGTGCCGCTCAGCCCGTCGCCGACCACCAGCACCACATCGGGGGCGCGGACCGGCTCCGACAGGCGGCGCTGCGACTCCTCCGACAATTGCCGGCCGAGGTCCGGGCGCTTCAGGTAGGCGGCGCGGTCGGGTGCGGCGCTGGTCACCGGCACCGCCGGCCAGCCGCGCTCCGCCAGTTCCGCCAGCAGAGCCGCGGCGTCGAGCGGCGTGTGCACGGCGTCGCGCGCCTGGGCGTGGGCGGCCTGGAAAGCGAGGTGGGCGGCGGTGGGCAGGCCGCTCCCGGCGTGGCCAAGCGCGATCCTGTCTCTTATACACATCTCCGAGCCCACGAGACTATAAC
>NZ_JAUQTX010000538.1:0-678 GCF_059803775.1 Azospirillum sp. UFLA03-27
ACCGGATCGCCGCCGATGCCGATGCAGGTCGTCTGGCCCAGACCCGCCGCGGTGGTCTGCGCCACCGCCTCGTAGGTCAGCGTGCCCGAGCGCGAGACGATGCCGATCTTGCCGCGCTTGTGGATGTGGCCCGGCATGATGCCGATCTTGCACTCGTCGGGCGTGATGATGCCCGGGCAGTTCGGCCCGATCAGACGGGTCTTGGAGTTGCCCAGCGCCCGCTTGACGCGCACCATGTCGAGCACCGGGATGCCCTCGGTGATGCACACCACCAGCGGGATCTCGGCGTCGATCGCCTCCAGGATGGCGTCGGCGGCAAAGGGCGGCGGCACGTAGATGACGCTGGCGTTGGCGCCGGTCTTCTCGACCGCGTCGCCCACCGTGTCGAAGACCGGCAGGTCGAGGTGCTTGGTGCCGCCCTTGCCCGGGGTGACGCCGCCGACCATCTTGGTGCCGTAGGCGATCGCCTGCTCGGAATGGAAGGTGCCCTGGGCTCCGGTGAAGCCCTGGCAGATCACCTTCGTGTTCTTATCGACGAGAACAGCCATCTTACGCGGCCTCCTTCACGGCCTTGACCACCTTCTCGGCGGCGTCGGCGAGGTTGTCGGCCGACAGGATCGGCAGACCGGACTCAGCAAGGATCTTCTTGCCCAGCTCGACGTTCGTGCCTTCCAGACG
>NZ_JAUQTX010000539.1:0-666 GCF_059803775.1 Azospirillum sp. UFLA03-27
CGGCGGTGTGGCTCTACTTCCGCTTCCCCTTGAGCCTGCGCATGGTCGAGGAGATGCTGGCGGCCCGCGGCATCACCGTGAGCCATGAGACGGTGCGGCAATGGGCCTTGAAGTTCGGCCGCGAGATCGCGGACCGGTTGCGCCGGCGGGGGCCACGCCGGGGCGGTAAATGACACCTCGACGAGGTCGTCCTGACCATCGCTGGCAAGAAACATTATCTATGGCGGGCCGTCGACCGCGATGGCTTCGTGCTCGATGTGCTGGTGCAGAGCCGGCGCGATGCCAAGGCGGCCAAGCGCCTGCTCCGCAAATTGCTGAAAAAGCAGGGCCGCGCCCCGCGGGTGCTGGTGACCGATAAGCTGAAGTCCTACGCCGCGGCCAAGCGGACCATCATGCCGGGGGTGGAGCACCGTCAGCACAAGGGCATCAACAACCGGGCCGAGAACTCGCACCAACCGACCTGGCGACGCGAACGGCAGATGAAGCGCTTCAAATCGCCCCGACAGAGGCAGCGCTTTCTGTCTATCCATGACCCGATCGCCAACCTCTTCCATCTCCGCCGCGACCACCGCCCCGCCTCCGACTACCGCGCCGCCCGCACCCAGGCCTTCACTGCCTGGGTTGAGGTCGCCGGTGCGCCGCTGGCCGCTTGATCCCCCGATCTCT
>NZ_JAUQTX010000053.1:0-31558 GCF_059803775.1 Azospirillum sp. UFLA03-27
ATCGTCGGCAGCGTCAGATGTGTATAAGAGACAGGTGTCAAGGCGGCCGGGGTCGGGGCGGCCGGGGTCAGGGCGGCGACCGGAACGGTGACGGCGTCCCTGGCCGCGGCGGCCACGAAGAAGACCTGGGCGGTCATGTCCGGGCGCAGCTCCCCCCGGTCGTTGGCGATCTCGAACAGCGCGGTGTAGAGCACGACGCTGTTGGCCGCTCCGCCGCCCCCGGACGCGGACGAGCCGCCGTTTCCCGAGGCGGGCGGCTTCGGCGGTGCTGGCAGAATCTCATGCAGGCGCGCGGTCCAGCGCCGTCCCGGATGGCCGAGCGTGGTGAAGTAGAGCGGCATGCCGTCCGTCAGCCGCGTCACGTCGGCTTCCGACACCTGGGTCCACACGGTCATCGCCGACAGGTCGGCGATCCGCATCAGGACCGGCGCCTCGTAGGCGGAATTGATGGTCTGGCCCTGGCGGGCGTCCACCGCGATCAGCGTGCCGCTCATTGGCGCGTAGATGCGGGTGTAGCCGAGCTGGGCCTCGTCGGCCTGGAGGGTCGAGTCCGTCTGGCGGATCTGCGCCTGGGTGGCCTCGACCTGGGCGGCGGCGATGCGCGCCTCCATGCGGGCCTGGTCGTAGGCCTCGCCGCGCCCCGACCCGCTGCGCCGCAGCGCCGCCTGACGGGCAAGCTGGGCCTCGGCGAATTCGGCGCGCGCCCGCTGCTCGGCCAGCAGGGCGGTCAGGCGGGCGCGCTCGGCGCGCCCGGCCTCGACCTTGGCCTGTTGCAGGGCGGGGTCGATCTCGGCCAGCAGATCGCCCTCGCGGACCATCTGCCCGACCGTCACGTGCAGCCGCGTCAATTGGCCGGACACCTGGGCGCCGACATCGACGTACGCGCGCGGCTGGATCTTGCCGAGCGCCGTCACCGTGTCCTCGACCGTGCCGCGGCCGACCACCGCCACCTCCGCCGAGGCGGCGGGGTCGCCGGGGCGCAGCAGGGCGGCGGAGGCCAGCCCGCCGAGCACCAGCGCGGCGGCGGCGAGGCCGCGGCGGACACCGCGCCGGGAGCCGGAGGCCGCCGACCGCCGCCCCGTCATCACCACGTTGCCCGCAGGGACAGCAGGACATTGCGCGGCTCGCCGTAATAGCCGGAGACGTCGATGTTGCTCAGATACTTCTTGTCGAACAGGTTGTTGACGTTCAGCGTGGCCGACACCGTGTCGGTGATCTGATAGCGCGCCATCAGATCGACCACCGCGTAGCCGTCGCGGTCGTAGCGCTCGGCGCCGGTGCCGTTGTAGACGTCGCCTTCCCACCGAACATTGCCGCCCACCGTCAGGCGGTCCCAGGCGCCCGGCAGGCGGTAGGTGCTGAACAGCTTGAAGGTGTCGCGCGGCACATAGGTCATCATCCGCTGGCCGTCGGCGTTCTTGATCGAGGTGTGGCTGTAGCCGCCGCCGACCTGCCAGCCGGTCATCACCTCGCCGGCGACTTCCAGCTCGAAGCCCTTGCTTTCCGCACCCTTCACCGCCCGGTAGGCCTGCGTGCCGTCCGGAGCGAAGCGGCCGGGATCGACCTCGCCCAGATTGTCCTGCTGAATCAGGAACACCGCGGCGCTGGCGTTCAGGGCGCCGCCGAAGAACTCCGCCTTCACGCCGGCCTCGTAGGCATTCCCATCCAGCGGGTCGAGGGACTGGCCGCTGACGTCCTTGTAGTTCTGCGGCTTGAAGATGCTGGTGTAGCTGGCGTAGACCGACCAGATGTCGGTCAGGTCGAGCACGACGCCGGCGTAGGGCGTGAGCACGCCGTTCTCCGACCGCTTGCTGTAGCTTCCAGCCCCCGCGTTCGGGCTGCTCTTCTCGGTCTGCTCCCACCGGCTGATGCGGCTGCCGAGGATGACCGACAGGGCGTCGGTCGGGCGCAGGCGGGTGGCGGCGTAGGCGGCCATCTGCCGCTCGTCGGTCTGCGACCGGCCGGTCGGGTTGAGCGTCGGCTGGGCGATGCTGCCGTTCCAGGTGAAGTAGTTGCCGATCGAGGGATCGTAGCCGGGGATCCTCCAGAGCGGGTGGTCGAGCCCCTCGCGCTTGGCGTAGTAGCCGCTGACCCCGGCCATCACGTCGTGCCGCCGCCCGAACAGGTCGAAGCCGCCGTTCACGTCGGCGCTGACCGTGGTCTGTTCCAGGTCCGAATTCCAGCGGCCCGCCCAGACGCCCATGCCGGTGCCGTCCCGGTTCAGGTCGCCGTTGGTGCCGAAGCCGAGCAGGCTGTCATACTCGCGGTTGCTGCGCTCCACGTTCAGCGTCGCCGTCCAGCCGTCCCCGAAGCGATGCTTCAGCTCGCTGAAGACCGTCAGGTTGTCGTGCATGTGGTAGGCCCAGCGGGCGCCGCTGTTGTAGGAGCGGGGAAGGTTCGTCTTCGTCCCGTCGCTGTAGAACAGCGGGAAGCCGGCGTTGGAGGCGTCGTCGGAGCGATGCTTCTGGTACTCGACGCCGACCGTCCAAGTGGTGTCGTCGGTGACGTCGGCCTCCAGGATGCCATAGAGCACCCTCTTGCGCCCGTGCAGGCGGTCGATGAAGCTGTTGTTGTCCTGATAGGCGCCGACGACGCGCCCGCGCAGGCGGCCGTTCTCGGTCAGCGGACCCGACAGGTCGGCCTCGCCGCGGTAGCGTTCCCAGGACCCGATCTGCCCCTCGGCGTAGCCCTGGAGGGTCGGGGTCGGGCGCTTGCGGACCAGATTGACCGAGGCCGACGGCTCGCCGATGCCGTTCAGAAGGCCAGTCGCGCCGCGCACCACCTCGACCCGGTCGAACACCGCCATGTCGGAAATGGAGTCGTCGAACCCGTACACGGTCGAGCGCGGGATGCCGTTCACCTGATAATTGGTCACCGGGAAGCCGCGCGCGTAGACCTCGTCTCCGTCGCTGCCCATCGCACCGCGCTGCATCCGCGACACGCCGACCGTCTGGTTGAGCACGTCGCGGATCTCGTTCAGGCCCTGGTCGTCCATGCGCTGGCGGGTCATCACGCTGACCGACTGCGGCGTCTCGCGCGGCGTCAGCGGCAACTTGGTGGCGCTGTCGGTCGATCCGGTGGTGTAGGAGCCGGTGCCCTCGCTGCGGCCCGGATCGCGGGACAGCCCGCCCTGGACGGTCACCGGGTCGAGCACCGCCGCACCGCCGGCCTGGGCCGGCAGCTTCTCCAGCGTCACCGTGTCGGGATCGACGAAGCGTGCGATCAGGCCGGTGCCGGCCAGCAGGCGGATCAGCGCGTCCTGCGGCGCCAGCGTGCCGGTCACCCCCGGCGAGGAAACGCCCTGCGCGATGTCGGAGGGATAGAGCACCTGGAAGCCGGTGGCCTGCCCGTAGGCGGCGAGCACGCCCGGCAGCGGCCCGGCGGCGATGGCGAAGCTGACGGTCCGGCCCTGCTGGGCCACCTGCACAGGCGCCTCATGGGGCGCCACGGGCGCTGCCATGGCGCCGTGCAGCGCGGTCGATGCCAGCAGCATGCCCAGCAACGCCGGAGCCCAACCGGTCCGCACCTTGTTCCCCCACACCTTGTTCCCGCGCGCCGTCTGCCCCCGCAGCAGGCGCCCCCCAACATCGATCATCACCGAGACCCCGTCATTTTGCGAATGAGTTGCATTTTCGCGTATGCAAGTCACGACGTTGTCCGGTGGAAACCACCTCACCTTGATTTGGAAAAAATTTGATACGAACCGGCTAGACGGAACGGATGATGACCAAGCCGGGAACGGGACGCAGCGTGCGCAAGGGAAGCGTGCGGAGAATGGCGTTCAGGGCGGCGTCCGGCCGGCTGATGTCCACGCTGCCGTCGAAGCGCAGGCCGGCGAGCGGACGGTCCCACAGCACGATGCGGGCGGGGTGGTAGCGGTTGAGATCGGCAATCACCGCGTCGAGCGGCTGTCCCTGGAAGACCAGACGGCCGTGCCGCCACGCGTTCTCCACCGCCACGCCCTGGCTCAGCAAAGGGCCGGGACCCTCGGGGCCGTAGGACCGGCTTTGCCCGGCGGCGACGGGAAGGGGAGGCTCCATTCCGGTGGTCAGGCTGGCCGTGCCGGCTTCCACCGCCACCACCACGGAGTCCAGGCAGCGGTGCACCACGAAGCTGGCGTTGGCGGTGGTGACGCGCCCGTTGGCGCAGGCGACGACGAAGGGGCGCCCCGGGTCGGGAGCGGTGAGGAAATGCGCCCGACCCTCGGTCAAACGGACGCGCCGTTCTTCGGCGGAGAACTCGACCGAGAGCGCGCTGTCGGCGTCCAGGGTGAGGACCGAGCCGTCGTCCAGCGCCACCGTCCGCCGCTCGCCGATTCCGGTCTTCAGGTCGCCCGGCCAGCCGGTCAGGACGACCGCTCCGCCCAGCGCCGCGGCGCAGGCCGCCGCCCCGCCGACGGCGCCGAATGCCAGGAAACGGCGCCGCGTCGGCGCGGCACGGCGTTCCTTGCGCGGATCGGCCACCCGGTCCAGATCGCCCCACAGCCCGGCCAGCCGGTCGTATTCGCGGCGGTGGGCCGGGTCCCGCGCCAGCCAGGCGTGAAAGGCCCGGCGGTCCGCCGCGTCGGCGTCGCCGGATTCCAGACGCACGAACCACGCCAGGGCGGCGTCCCGCGGGTCGTCCGGTAAGTCCGGTTGATCGCGCTCGCGCTCCATCAGAGCGCCAGCCGGTCGCGGCAGTGGGCCAGGGCCTTCATGACATGCTTCTCCACCATGCTGCGCGAGATGCCGAGGCGCGCGGCGATGTCGGCATGGCTCAGCCCGTCGAATTTGTGAAGCAGAAACACCTCGCGGCAGCGCGGCGGCAGTTCGTCCAGCGCCCGGCTCAGCCGTTCCAGCCGCTGCTTGTGCTCCAGCGTCGCCTCGGCGTCCGGCTCGTCCAGCGGACGGTCGAGCCCCAGTTCCGCCGGGGCGAAGCGCCGCCCCCGGCGGGTCTCCGCACGCATCCGGTCGAGCGCGATGTTGTCGGCCATGCGGTACAGGTAGGAGCGCGGATTGTCGATCTCCGGCAGGGCGGTCAGGCTGCGCAGCCGCAGATAGGTGTCCTGCACGACGTCCTCGGCGAGGCACAGCGACCCCAGGCGCCGGGCCAGATGGCCGGTCATCTCTTCATAATGGTCGAGCAGCAGACCCAGCAGGGAAGACCGGTCTCTTTCAGCCATGACGTGGGCGACATCCGTTCCCAAAACCTCGCAGCCCACTCCTAAGCACGAATGCGAATCATTCGCAATCGATAGATCGGCTTGGGAAAATATCTTTGATGAGGGCAGGTGAGGGGATGGGGCGCGACGATCGTCTGAAAGTCAGGACGCCCTGTGCCTGTGCGAAAGCAGGCGCCATCGGTCGTCCCGCTTGGGGCCTGTCAGCGCAGCGCCTCGGCGCAGCCGTCGAGGCCCAACCCGCGGCACAGCGCTTGGGACAACAGGCGGCCGTCCGGATTGTCCGGACCGACCGCGCCGGGCGGACGCCCCAGCAGCGGGTAGAGCATCATGCCCCCCTGCGGGTCCTGAGCGACGTTCCGCGCGAGCTGCTCCGCCAGCGGCACCGTGTAGGTCGGCCCGCCGAGCTGGCTCGGCGGCACCTGGACGCCGAGGGCGAGCGGCCCCTTCCAGACCTGCCGGTAAGCCTGCCAGGCCTGCCAGGGATCGAAGGTCGGGCCGGCCTCGTAGGCCATGATGGAGACGAGGTCGATCGCCGCCGCCTGCGGGGAACGCAGAAGGTTGAGGATCGACCCGGTGTGGGGGCCGCGCGGCTGGGCGTCCCGGAACGCGCCCTCGCCATAGGCCCCGATGCTCCAGCCCGGCACGGTCAGCAGCAGGGGGCGCGGGAAGGCTTCGCGAAAGCGCGCGACCAGATCCAGCCAGGCCGCGTCGGACAGGCAGCGCACCCGCCCCCGGACGGAGCAGCCGGGGGACACCGGCTCGAAATCCAGATCGATCCCGTCGACCCCGAGATCGTGGACCAGCCGCACCAGCGCGTCGAGATTCAGCGCGTCCCAATTGGCGTAGTTGGCCCCGCCGACGGCGAGCAGCACGCGGGTGTCCGGCTGGCGCTGCTTCAGAAGAGTGATGGCGTCCCTCAGCACCGTGCCGGAAAAGCCGTATTGCAGCCCGGTCCCCTTGAGGTCGAGGCGGCCGGGATAGGCGGCGTCCGGCCGGACGAAGGACAGGGCGACCAGATTCATGTAGCCGGGGAGCGTCGCCAGCGTCGTCGCGGCCGGGCCGGTGGCCGGGCGCTCGTACCAGCTGTCGTGATAGACGAGCAGGGGGCGCGCCGGCAGCCCGTCCGCTTTCGCGTCCGCCATGCCACCCGCCAGCAGCCCGACGGCGAAGGCCAGGGCGCCTAGAACACGTCGCGCCCGAACAGGCCGGTGGTCACGGTGCTGATGATGATTTTCGCATCGAGCCATAGCGACCAGTTCTCGATATAGTGGATGTCCATGTCAACCCCGACGCGCGCCTTCTCGACCGTATGGATGCCGCCGCGCATGCCGTTGATCTGGGCCCAGCCGGTGATCCCCGGCTTGACGCGGCTGCGCGCCGCGTATTCGCGCGCCACCTCGGCGTAGCGCTGGTTGCCGACCCGCATGTTCGGGACATGGGCGCGCGGGCCGACCACCGACATGTCGCCGGCCAGCACGTTGAAGAGCTGGGGAAGCTCGTCGATGCTCGTCCGGCGGAGAAAGCGGCCGACGCGGGTGATGCGCGGGTTGTCGCGGCTGGTGCCGACGGCGCCGTCGTCGCTGTCGTCCACCTTCATCGTGCGGAACTTCAGCATCGTGAAGGGGCGGTTGTTGAAGCCCACGCGGGTCTGCCGGAAGATGATCGGCCCCGGCGAGTCCAGGCGGACTGCGATGGCCGCGGCCAGCATGAAGGGCGAGGCGACGAGCAGGCCGAGGCCCGCGACGACGACGTCCTCGATCCGCTTCACGATGATCTGCATGCCGCGCAACGGCTGCCGCATCACCAGCAGGGCCGGGATGCCGCCGATGTGCCGCAGGTTGGCGAGCCGCAGCCGGATGCTCTCCTCGTCCAGCGGGATCAGGATGTCGAGGGAGATCATCTGAAGCTGCATGCGCAGGCTGTGGATGCGCATCGCCGCCCGCCAGGGCAGGGCGATGACGACCATGTCCACGCGGTTGTCCGGCAGGAAGCGCTTGAAGTCCGTCAGGTCGCCGGACACCGGGAGGCCGGCAAGGGACGCTGGCCGGCGGCCGCTGTCACGGTCGTCGAACAGGCCGAGGATGCTGTAGTTCGCCCGGTGTTCCGGCAGGGCCAGATGCGCGATCATCCGCTCCGCGACGTCGGTTGCGCCCAGGATGACGACCCGGCGGCGCAGCACCCCGCGCTCCTCCAGAAGGCGCACGCCCTGCGCCGCCACCACACGGCCCAGCCCGAGACAGGCGAGCGCCGTCCCACCCCACAGTGCGAGCATGTCCGACGGACCGACCTCCGGCAGGAAGGCCCAGACGAGCAGGGAGAGGACAGTGCCGGCCGGCAGCAGGCCTCCGACCACGTCCAACAGCGACTTCCCCCAGTGCCGGTAGTTTTCGACACGGTAGGCGCCGATGGTGGTCATGGTGCGCAGATAGACGCCCAGCGTGACGGCCGTGAAGATGACCGCCTGGATGAGCAGGCGGCCGTCGTCAAGCGACGTCTCGTCCGTCCGGGCGGCCCAGGTGGCCCAGGCGCCCAGGCCGGCAAGCGCCAGAAGGAACCCGTCCGCCCCCTTCACCAGCCGATTGACCAGTCCATGCGTCCAGTGCAGCCAGCCATCCCGTGCACCGGCGAAATCGCCGGGGGGTGGTGCGCTGTCCGGCTCACCCTCTGGCTCGACATCTGGCGCAGCGGCCGGCGGCGACGCGGCAGGGTCCGGAACGGCGCTTCGCTCCTCAGCCGGAAAACGGACCTGCACGTCGTCGCGCATGGCGGTCTCTTACCCCTGCACGAAGCGGCGGATGATCGGCTTCAACGCCTGCCCCAGCGGATGGGAGCGAAGCCGGCGGGTCAGGCCGGTCTGCCGGATGAACTGCATCGGCGTCCGCGGCGTACGGAACACGGTGACGGGCTGGCCGAACAGCTCGGTGTCGCGCACGTAATGGCGCGAAGCCATCGCACCGACCAGCATGGCGCGGTAGCGCTCCGCCCAGTCGGGGCGTGCCAGAAGCAGCTTGTTGTCGCCGATGGCGAATGGCGCCAGGACTCCCGACCGTTCGGCCATGAAGCGGCACATGCCCTCGGACACGGCGGGGAATTCCGGATTGAAGTAGTCGTCGAGGACGATCACCCCGCCGTCGCCCAGGCTGTCGTCGGCAATGCCCAGGTCGTGGCGCGTGATGTCGGCGGTGTGGCCGCCGTCGATGCTGAACAGGCGGACCGCGGGGCCCAACCGGCCGGCGAGGCCGGTCCAGGCGAGAGTCGTCGAGTTGCCCTTGACGACCTCGACCGACGCCGGTTCGATTCCGAAGCGGACGAGGTTGGCGCGGAAGGCCGTCTCGTCGCCTTGTCCAGACTGGTCGACGTTGAATTGCTGGTCGTCGAACAGATCGATGGCGAAGGCCCGCTCACCCGCTTGGCGCACCAGCGCCAGCAGGATGAACAGCCGTCCGTGATGGACGCCGATCTCGCCGACGCTCCCCACCACGCCCTGGGCGCTCTGCCAGACTCCGACCGTGGCGATCAGGTTGGCATCCAGGCTCGACAGCCAGCCGTCCACACGGCGATGGGCGCCATGCACATAGCGGTGCAGCGGCGACGAAAATGCTATTGGGGGTTGAGGCGACATGGTGACCTCTTACTATCACACTATTTAAAATGGCTTAAGCCAGCATTGGCGACGCTGGGGCGATAAATTTCGACAAAGAGTCACAACCGGATTTCGCAATTCTGTCGCATTTTGAAGATTTCCGGAGAGGCGTAGCGTGATGATCCTGTTGCGCGTGCCTTGCGGTTCATTGGTCATGCTCATGATTGGGGATTCCCGCCATGCATGGCGATCAGACAGCGGAACAAGGCAGGGGATGCGGAGACGGCGGTCATGCTCTTCCCATGCCGAAGACCGGGCGTTTCGGTGAGTGAAGGGGGTGCTGGGCGCCGGCCTGCCGGCGGGCGTTGCGCCAGTAGAGGGCGAGCGCCATCACGCTGGCGACCTCGCCGGGCGTGAAGACGACCGAATAGATGGTGGAGGTCGCCAGGGCGAACAGGACGTAATCGCCCAGCGCCTGGGTCATGGGATCGTCGCCGGTGGCGGCCTTGCGGGCGCTGCGCAGCGCCGCGACGTAGAAGGCCGCGATCAGCACCGCGCCGATGACGCCGTATTCGAAGACGATGCCGATCCAGCCGATGTCGGCGAGATAGAATTGGTTGTTGCCCAGGATGTCCGCCAGGGTCACGTTGCTGAAGCGGGTGACGGCGCCCACCCCCAGCAACCAACGCAACGGCGTCACCTCCAGGAAGTCGAGCGCCAGGATGATGGAGTTCTGCCGGATCGACAGGGAGGCGCCGAGCATCTGCTCGGCCCGGCTGGCGAGGTCCGCGCTGTAGACGGCGGCCAGGGCGACGGTCGTCAGCAGGGCCATGCCGACCGCCAGGATCCGCCACCAGCCGCGCGCCGAGGTGATCATGGCGAAGCCGACCACCAGGACCACGCTGCCCAGAGCCGTGCGCTGCTTGTAGATCAGGACCATCAGCAGCAGCCCGATCAGCAGCAGCGGAATGGTCCACCATTCCCGGGACGCGCAGAACCGCCGGGACAGGTAGAAGAGGAACAGCACGCCGAAGAACATCGGCATGAAGATGCGCGGGCCGCGCTCGACGTCGTACATCAGCAGCTTGCTCTTCAGCGGGTCGGTGGCGTAGGCCTCCGGCGGGAGAACCAGCCACAAAGCGAGCATGATGACGAAGGTGCCGGCGCCGAGCGCGATCAGCGCGCCGCGCACCTGCGGCAGCGTCGGGCGCAGCAGCGTCAGAAGGGCGGCGAGGGAAAAGTAGTAGGCGAAGGGCCAGACCTTGACCGTGGTCGCCATCGCATCGGTCAGCCCGTTGCCGAGCTGGACCATGGACACCGCCGGGGTGATCGCCACGAGGTAGGCGAGCAGGGCGATGCACAGCGACTTGAACGGCAGCTCGATCTGCGCCAACGCGTAGACGGCGAGCGGGAGGGTCAGGACCGGCCAGCTTTTCGACAGGGCGTAAAGCGGCGGGATATCGACCAGATAATGGAAGCTCTGCCCGAACAGGGGCAGCGCCGCCAGCAGGATCATCACCGTCAGGGAGCGGGGCTGGGGACGGCGGGGCGCCGCCACCCGGACGGGCGACAGGATGCGGCCGCGCTGCCGGGCTCCCAGCTCGACGATCATGGGCGCGCCGCCGGCTTCGGGCGCGCTTGACCCCGCTGATCCGACCACCAGGCCGATAGCGCGATGCCGAGCAGCGGCAGGGAGTCCACGAAGACCCGCCGGGCGTGGCCGCGCGGGTTCTGGCCCAGCCGGTACAGCCATTCCAGGGCGAAGCGGCGGAACAGCGGCGGCGCGCGTTCGACCAGTCCCGTCACGAACAGAAGCGAACTGCCGACGCACAGCCCGACGCCGGTGGCCTGTCCGGTGTTCCGGATGGCCAGCGCCAGGCACTCCGACTGCGGCGCGCCGACCGCCAGGAAGACGAAGCGGGCCGGGTGGTCCAGCACGAAGCGGACGCAGCGCTCGACCTCACGCGGGTCGGCGGAGAAGCCCATCGGCGGCTCGTGCCGGGCCAGCCGGGTCAGGCCGAAGCGGTCGCGCAGGCGGCGCTCCAGCTCGTCGTTGCCGCCGATCACCGTGACGGTATCGTCCGGTGTGATGACGTGCGCGAACAGGTGGGCGGTAAGGTCGCTGCCGCTGGCGCTGGGCAGCGGCTTGCGGAACAGCCGGCGGGACAGGTGCCGCATGATCTGGCTGTCGCACAGCCGCAGCCACGCGCCGTCGTAGGCGGCGCGGAACTGGGCGTCGCCGCCGCGGTGAAGCCGCACCACATGCTGCGCGTTCGGCGTCACGACATAGGCGAAGGAGGCCTCCGGTGCCCGCGCGGCGATGGCCTGGGCGGCGCCGGCCACGTCGAGGCGGGTGATGGCGACCCCGAACACGGTGTCCGTGGGGTGCTCCCGCCCCGGTTCGGTCTGGGGCGTCGTCATGGGAAGGTCGTGATCGCGCCGGTTTGACGGCTGATCGTGTAGTTGAACGTGCGCTCGAACGGGACGACGCGGTTGATGAACTGCTCGACCCACAGGCCGGTCTCGGCGATGGAGCTGCGCGGCACGAACAGGATGTCGCCGGCGACCAGCGGCACGTCGCCGACCGCTGCCCCGGTCTCGATGAACCGGCGGGTGTCGATGGTGCGCAGCATCGGCTTGTTCTCGGGGTTGCGGCGGATCAGCACCACCTCCTCGTACCGCGCCTCGCGGTCGAAGCCGCCGGCCAGCATGATCACCTCCATCACGCCGATGCGGCCGTTCAGCAGGTAGGTGCCGGGGCGGGCGACGGCGCCGCCGATGTAGGCGCGGTTCGACGGGGTCTCCTTCAGCCCGATGCTGACCTGCGGGGCGCGCATCCAGCGCCGCGCGCGCGTCTCGACCACGGTGGCCAGCTCGCCCGGCGTCAGCCCGGCGGCGTCGACCTGCCCGGCCATGCGCAGTCCGGCGGAGCCGTCGGGACCGATCATCACCTCCTCGTCCATGTCGGGGGCGAGCATGAACTTGACCTGGAAGCGGTCGCCCGGACCCAGCCGGTAGGGCGGGGTGGAGTCCTCCCAGCGGGCGAAGCCCTCGGGCATCGCCTCCTTTGGAGTCAACGACTGGCCGGTGCACGCGCCGAGCGCCAGCAACGCCGCCAACAGGAAGCCCCGCATCGCGGCCATCCGCATCACAGCCATCGGTAGATCACCTGGGGAATGTGGAAGTGACGGCCGGTCAGCACCAAGCCGACGATGTCGCCGCCGGACGCGAGGATGGAGTCGCGCATCCGGGCGGCGACCGGCGCACGGGTGTGCTCGGCGCGGGCGACCAGGATGTTCGCATCCACCATCGGCGACAGCCGGCGGGCAAGATGGCTGTTCCCGATCGGCGGCGACAGAATCAAAATGATGTCAAAGCGTTGATTCAGCCGCTCCAGCATCTGGCGCGACTGGGCGATGGGGGTGCGCAGGCTGCCCAGCGCCGAACCCGTCGCCTGCCGCGACACCCAGAGCAACGGCACGGCGGAGGGCAGCGCTTCGAGGTCGCCGGTGCCCTGCGGCTCGATGGTCGGCAGCCGCTCGCCGGCTCCGCCGTCCGCCTCGCCGTCTGCACCCGCGTTGATCGCCGCCAGCTGGCCGGTGCCGTCGCCGCAGAGGTCGATGACCAGCGTCCGCAGGCCCCGTCCCTTGGCGAATTCCAGCGCCAGCCCGCGCGCCACGATGGCGTCGCCGTCGCCGTCGTTGGCGGTGACGAACTGGATCAGGGCCATCGGCTGGTCGTCCAGGCCATGGTCGCGCAGCTGCGCGGCCAGATGGATCAGCTCCTGCTGGGCGCCGGGGGACACCAGCTCGCCGTCGGTGTCGGAGAAGCTGGCGATGGCCGGGACGCCCAGGTCGCGCTCGATCTCGTGCGGCAGGATGTAGACCTGGCGCAGCCATGTCGCCAGCACGCCCGCCGCCCCGCCCAGCAGGATGCCGCCGACCAGACCGGCGATGATGAAGCTCGGCGCCATGCTCGTCCCGGTCGCCGGGGCCACGGCCGGCTGCACGACGCGGACGTTGGAGAAGCGCACCTTGGCGGCCTCCTCCTCGGCGCGGGCGGCCTCGGTGCGCTGGGCGTAGTCGCGATAGATGTCCTCCATCACGCCGCGCGTGCGCTCCAGGTCGCGCAGCTCGCTTTCCGCCTTGCGCAGGCGCCCGACCTTCTCCACCGCCACCGTGTGCTGGCGGTTCAGCTCGTCGAGCTGCCGGGCCACCGCGTCCTGCTCGATCTCCAGCGTCAGCAGATGGTTGTTCAGGAAGGGGATGGACGGGTTGCGGACCTCGCGCGTGGTGTTGTAGACCGGCTTGTCGCCGCCCTTCATCGACTGCCGGACCGTCCGGATCTTCCGCTCCAGCTCCTGGAGGGGCGGGTAGTCCGGCAGGAACTGCGAGGCCATCCGGTCGCGCTCCAGCTCCAGGCGGAGCAGCACGTTGCGGTCGTCGTCGTTCTGGGTCTGGTTGCTCTGCTCCCGGAAGTCGAACACCCGCTCCGGCAGGGCGGCGAGCCGCTTCTTGGCCGCCGTGACCTCCGCCTGGAGGGCTGCCTGGCGCTCCTGGGTCTGCCGGCGGCGCTGCACGATGCTGTCCACCTGGTTGGCGGCGAGTAGGCTTTCCTGCCCGAGATCGACAATGTCGTACTCGGACTTCAGCGCCTGGATCTGCCCCTCGAGGCTCTTCAGCTGGTCGGAGTGGCGCGCCAGTTCGGAGGCGAGGAAGGGCGAGCGCGGGATGTCGAAAATCGCGCGGCGGCGCTTCAGGTAGGCGTCGGCCAGTGCGTTGACGGTGTCCGCGGCGAGGTCCGGGTCCTCGTGGCTGAAGCTGAGGCGCACGATGTTGGAGGAGGATTGCTGCTCCACCTGAAGGCGGCGCTTGAACTTGTCGATGGCCTTTTCGAGCTGGTCCTGCGGGCTGTCGGCGGGCAGAAGGCCAAAGAGGCGCGGGCGCGCGATTTCCGGGAACAGGGTGACGGGGCCCAGCGCGCTCAGCGTGTCCTCGATCACCCGGCGGCTTTCCAGGATGCGGATCTCGCTGTCCACCGACTTCAGCCCGTCGATCGACAGGATGGAGGGCAGGGTCCCGGCCACGTCGCTGATCCCCGCATGCGCGCGGTCGATCATCATCATGACGAGACTTTCCGCGGCGTAGCGCGTGCGCGCATAGGTGGCGGCGGTCAGTCCGGCAATGATTGAAAGAAGAGCGACAATCAGGATAATGCGCTTGTGATAAAAAGCGAGTATCAGCAGATCGCGCGGCGTAAATGCCGACACACCGCTGGAAAACAGCACCCCATGCGATTGCTGCCCCGACGAGCCATCCGGCTGGTCAGCCGATTGACTTTGCCTGCGATTTTCCAGATGTTGGGACAGCATCTTTTACGGGTACCGTAGCGTGTGGATCGAACACTTTACTGGTATGGTTTACCACGTCCGGTATAGACCTGTCATGAGGTGGTTGGGGTTTTGAAGCATTTTGTCTCAATTTTTAACTATTTGCTTTTTGCCGAAACCCCTCACTTTTGGTTGGGTGCCAGGATGCCGGCCCCAGCCCCACCGAGCCACGCGCCATGAACCACAGTCTGTCCTCCCTGAAAGCCGCGATCGAGCTTCGCCACCCGCGGATGTTCCGTCGCCTGACTTGGCTTCGCGACCGCCTTGCGCCCTATTACGCCGAGCCGGAGCTGCGTCTGCTTCCCACCCTGTGCGTTCCGGGGAAGGCGGCCTACGACATCGGCGCCAACAGCGGCATCTACACCTTCTGGCTCTGCCGGGTCGCGGCCAGCGTGACGGCCTTCGAGCCGAATCCGAAGCTCGCGGCGCTGTTGGAGAGCAAGTTCGCGCCGCTGATCGCGTCCGGCCGGCTGCGGGTGGAGGGGTGCGCGCTGAGCGACGACGACGGGTCGATCGTGCTTCATGTGCCGCGCTCGTCCGCCCTGGCCTCGGTCGAGGCGGGGGCGGTGGGCGCCCATGGCGAGGACGTGGAGGCGGTCACCGTCCCGCGCCGGACGCTCGACCGCTACGACGACCGCCCGGTCGGCTTCCTGAAGATCGATGTGGAGGGGCACGAGTCCGCGGTGGTCGGCGGCGGCCTCCGCCTGATCGGGCGCGACCGTCCCAACCTGCTGATCGAGGCGGAGGAGCGGCACAATCCCGGAGCCCTGGCGGCGTTGCAGGCGCGGCTGGCCCCGCTGGGTTATCGCGGTTATTTCGTCCTGGCGGGACGCCTGTGCACGCTGGACGGCTTCGACCCGGATCGCCACCAGTCCCGCTCGGCCCTCAACGCGGCGGGCACCCACCGGGTCAAGGGGCGGATCTACATCAACAATTTCATCTTCGTCGCGCGCGATGGCGTGGCCGACCGGCTGCGCGCCGCGCTCGGCCAATCAAGCGGGAGCTGACCGCGCCAGCGGTGGCGTCAGCGGCGGCAGTCGACCTCGGGCCAGGGCCGCTTCTGGTAGAACGGGCGCAAGGTCAGGATCTTCGCCACCTTCCAGATGCGGCTCTGCCGCTCGGGGCACAGATTGTTCACCGCCGAGGTCGGGTTGCCGCGCCACCATTCGGGAAGGTGGACCTCGACCTCGTAGGTGTTCAGATGCAGCTCGGGTTCGCGAATCCACCAGCCATAGGGCAGACGGTCGAAATGGGCGCGGATTTCCTGGCGGATGTCGATGGCGCGCCATTCTTCCTCGTCCTGCGCGGCGGCCGGGCGGCCATGCCCGAGCAGCGCCGCGGCAAGGCACAAAGCCAGCGCCGCATGGACTCTCCGGTGCCCTCGCCCTTTCGTCACCATGGTCATCAACCGACTGTTCTCCCCACGCGGCGCAACACGGCGGAGCGCCGCGCGTCTCCTCATCTCTTCCGCTTCCGCAACAACCCTTTATCCCATAGAGCGTGATGCGTCTCCAGACATGGCATGCCCTCGGGCGTTACGGCGTCGGCCTCGGGCTGCGCGGGGTGGAGGTCGTCGGCAAGCTCGGCCTCTATATCATAGCGGCGCGCGCGCTGGGCGCCCATGATGCCGGCCTGTTCTTCCTGTGCCTGACCTGGATCGGCCTGGCATCGACCATGGCGCGGCTGGGGCTCGAACGGGCGATCACGCGGCACATCGCCGCCGAACTGGCCATCGGACAGGGACGGGCGGCCGGCCGTGACCTGCGGACCGGTTTGATCGGCACGGGACTCGCCGCGACCCTGGCCGCGGTGGTGGCCTTCGCTCTGGCGGGGCCGGCGTCGCACCTGCTGTTCGGTGCGCCGGACCTTGAAACGCCGCTGCGCCTGTCCGCCCTGGCCCTGCTGCCGCAGACCCTGACCATCACCATCGGATCGGCCCTGGCGGGGCTGAAGCGGGGCATCGCCGCGCAGTTCGTGCAGAACGCGCTGTGGCCGGTGCTGATGCTCGCCGCTCTGGTGGCGGGGGTTTCCAGCCTCGACTCCCTGATCCTGTCTCTGGCCGGGGCGTTGACGTTCAGCGCCGCGGTCGGGATGGCCCTTCTCGCGCGCGACCGCCGCCGTTTCACCGACCATTCCGTGGTCGCCGATGCCGCGTCTTCGGACAGGCCGGCGGAGGTTCTGCCGTCGCTCTGGCACACCGCGCTTCCCCTGTTCGTCGTCGAGCTGGTGCAGGTGTCGCTGGCGTCGTTGCCGGTGCTCGCGCTGGGCGTCTTCGTGGACGCGGCCTCGGTCGGCGCGTTCAGCGTGGCGAACCGCATCTCCATGCTGGTCTGGGTCGTCGTCATCAGCATCGGCACCTTCGCCGCGCCCAACTACGCCGAACTGCATCGCCGCGGCGAGACGTCCCGTCTGCTGGTCATGAACCGTAACATCATGCTGGCCGTCGCGGCGCTGAGCCTGCCCATGGTGTCGGTCATGATGATCGTGCCGGAGCTGTTGCTCGCTCTGGTCGGGCAGGGGTTCGGCAGCGCGGCGACGGCGCTGCGCGTCCTCGCCGTGGGCCAGATGATCCATTGCCTTCTGGCCTGCCAGGACATCCTGCTGGCCATGACCGGGCATGGGCGCACGCTGCGCCGGTTGAACCTGCTGCAGTTGGCGGTGTGCATCGTGCTTGGCGCCATCCTGATCCCGGTCTTCGGCATGACCGGGGCGGCGGCGGTGACCGCCCTGACGGTCGCCCAGGGAGCGATCGGAACGACGCTGGTGCGCCTCGTGCTGTTCAAGAGCCACACGGGCCCCGCCGCCTTCGGCCGCCCCTGACCAAATTGACCAAGTCAGGGGCCGCGTCCAATGGCGAACCGCTCCGGAATTCTTGGTGTCTGTTTGACGGCGTCAGGCGCCGATATCCCGGATGATCGGCTGGAGGGTGATGCCAAAGATCGCCGGCGCCGAACCACAGGTCCTGCTGTCGATCGCGATGGTGCTTGGTTCCTCAAGGCGCTCGCGGGCCGACCGCCCTTCGAATGCATCCGCAGGGCACGGCAGGCTCACGTCAACACCGACACCACCCCGCCCGGATTGTCCGTGACCGCGAAGGTCTCGAAGAACTCGATTTCCGGATCGGTGCCGTAGCGCCGCCTTATGCCATCCAGCCATGGCCCCTGGTAGAAGCGTTGGGCGTCCTCCCGCCGTTCCCATTGGTAGACGCCCCCGGCGGTGCCGGTCTCGCTCCAGATGAACTGCTTGCGGATCAGGCCGGGCACGCCGCCGAAACCCGGCGCGATCGACAGGAAATGCGCCCGGCACTCCTCCCGTCCGATCGCGGCGGGAAGGCGGTAGCGGACGATGGCGGTGATCATGGGGGGCCTCCGCGCGCTATTTCTCTACTAAAACAGTTGACATTATAATACGAAGCCGTTGAATATGGTCCATGAAAATCATGTATTCACATTTATAAAAAGTGAATACGCCTTGATCGAACGACGACGACGACCATGAGCACGCATCGGAACGGTTCGGGAATCTCGGCGGCGACGCCCTCGCGGCGCGGGCTGCTGAAGGTGGCGGCGGCGGGTGCGGTGGCGCTGCCTTTCGCGGGCGTGGCGTCCCGGCTGGTCGCCGCCCCGCCGCCCGCCGCCCCGACACCCGCTGCGCTGAAGCCGCTGAAGCTCGCCTGGAACACCGGCGCGGTGTGCGGTGCTCCGGTGGCGGTGGCCAAGCACAACGGCTTCTTCGAGAAGCACGGGCTGGACGTGGAGTTCGTCAATTTCGCCGGCACGACGGAGCAGCTTCTGGAGGCGCTCGCCACCGGCAAGGCCGACATCGGCCACGGCATGGCGCTGCGCTGGCTGAAGCCGCTGGAGCAGGGCTTCGACGTGCGCATCATCGCGGGAGTCCATGGCGGCTGCATGCGCCTGCTGGCCGCCAAGAACGGCGGCATCACCAGCCTTGCCGGGCTGAAGGGAAAGACGGTGGCGATCAGCGACCTGTCCAGCCCGGCCAAGCACCTGTTCTCCATCCAGCTCGCCAAGCAGGGGATCGACCCGAACCGGGACGTGGAATGGCGTGTCTTCCCCGGCGACCTGCTGGCCATCGCGGTCGATAAGGGAGAGGCGCAGGCCGTCGCCCACTGGGACCCGGTGACCTACAATTTCCTGAAGTCCGGCACTCTGGTGGAGATTTCCACCAACCTGTCGGGCGAATTCGCCAACCGCGTCTGCTGCGTGCTCGGTGCACGCGGCAGCCTGCTGCGCGAGGACAAGGCCGCCGCCACCGCGGTGACCCGCGCCGTGTTCGAGGCGCAGCACTACGCCGCCGCCAACCCGGTGGAGGCCGCCAAGGTCTACCAACAGTACTCGCCGAAGAGCAGCATCGAGGACCTCGCCGCCCAGCTTTCCAGCCAGACGCACGACCACAATCCGGTGGGCGCCGACATCAAGCGCGAGATCGCGCTCTACGCGGAGGAGCTGAAGGGCGTGCAGGTCTTCAAGCAGAGCACCGACGCGGCGAAGTTCGCCGACCGCGTCTACGCCGACGTGCTGGGCTGAGATGAGCAGCCTCGATGACGCCGCGGCGCTGGCGGCGGGCGGGGGTGCTGCTGTGGACCGCAGCAATTCCCCCGCGGTTCCGCGCCTATGGCTGGGCGGGGTGGCGGCCAGTGCTGCTTGGCTGGCCGCCGCCGCCCTGACCGCCCTGTGGCCGGAAACGGAGGAGTGGGTGCGCACCGGCGAGTTCGCCAGCCTGCTGGCGGTGGTCGGCGGCGCGCTGGCCTTCGCCGTGCCGCTGCTGCGCCTGTTCGGAGCGGTGGGGGAGCGGCTGCGGGCCGCGGCGCCCTGGCTGGTGGTGCTGGCGCTCGGCGTGATCGGCTGGGAGCTGGTCACCGCCAAGCTCGACCTGCTGCCGCGCCCCTTCTTCGCGCCGCCGCAGGCTCTGCTGGAGGTCTATCTGGACGACTGGCCCCGCCTGCTGGAATGCACCGTGGCGTCGCTGCAACTGCTTCTGCTCGGCTACGGGATCGGCGCCTTCGTCGGCTTCGTCACCGGCGTGTCCATCGGCTGGTCGCGGGCGGTGGGCTACTGGGTGCATCCGGTGCTGCGGCTGATCGGGCCGCTGCCGGCCACGGCATGGCTGCCCATCGCCTTCTTCGCCTTCCCGTCGAGCTGGAGCGCCAGCGTCTTCCTGATCGCGCTGGCGACCGGGGTGCCGGTGACCATCCTGACCTGGTCCGGGGTGTCCGGCGTCAACCCG
This sequence comes from Azospirillum sp. UFLA03-27, assembly GCF_059803775.1. NCBI lineage: Bacteria > Pseudomonadati > Pseudomonadota > Alphaproteobacteria > Rhodospirillales > Azospirillaceae > Azospirillum > Azospirillum sp. UFLA03-27. The sequence goes on from NZ_JAUQTX010000053.1 coordinate 19,381, forward strand.
GCCTACTACGACATCGCCCGTACCCTGGGCGCGTCCGCGCGCTTCCTGGTGCTGAAGGTGGCGGTGCCGGCGGCGATGCCGCACGTCTTCGTCGGCCTGTTCATGGGGCTCGGCGCCTCCTTCGCGGTGCTGGTGGTGGCGGAGATGATGGGGGTCAAGGCCGGACTCGGCTGGTACCTGCAATGGGCGCAGGGCTGGGCGGCCTACGCCAACATGTACGCGGCGCTGCTGGTGATGGCGCTGGTGTGCTCCAGCCTCGTCACACTGCTGTTCAAGGCGCGCGACCGGCTGCTCGCTTGGCAGAAGGGATTGCTGAAATGGTAGCTCTGGAACAGGAGTTGCCGGCCGGTCTGGACCTTGAGGTTCACGGGGTCAGCCACGCCTTCGACCTGCACGGTGCGCCGCTGCCCGTGCTGGACACGGTCGGCCTGCACGCCAAGCCGGGCGAGTTCGTGGCGCTGCTCGGCCCGTCGGGCTGCGGCAAGTCCACGTTGCTGCGGCTGGTCGCCGGGCTGGAGCCGCCGCGCGCGGGCCGGATTCTGGCCGACGGGCTGCCGATCAGCGGGCCGCACCCGTCGCGGGTGGTCGTCTTTCAGGAGCCGACGCTCTACCCCTGGCGCACCGTCTGGGACAATGTGGCGTTGGGGCTGGAGGCGCAGGGCGTGCTCCGCCAGCGGCGCAACCGGGTGGACAAGGCGCTGCGGCTGGTCGGGCTGGACGGTTTCGCCAAGGCCTACCCGCACCAACTCTCCGGCGGCATGGCGCAGCGCGCGGCGCTGGCCCGCGCGCTGGTCAACGACCCGCGCCTGCTGGTGCTGGACGAGCCGCTGGGCAAGCTCGACAGCCTGACGCGCATCCAGATGCAGGGCGAGATCGTCGCACTGTGGCGGCGCGCCGGCTTCACCGCCCTGCTGGTGACCCACGACGTGGAGGAGGCTCTGCTGATGGCCACCCGCGTCATCGTGTTCAGCGAGCGCCCGGCCCGCATCAAGGCGGAGATCGTCGTCGACCGCCCCTATCCCCGCCACCGCGACGATCCGGTGCTGGTGGAACTGCGCCACAAGGCGTTGGAACTGCTGGGCCTTGCCGGGAGCTGGTAGGTGGGGTGCGTGTCGCCCCCACCCTAACTGTGGCGGCGCAGGACGATATCGACACCGTTACGCATGTGCAGGGGGTCTCGCGCGACGAGCTTGTCGAACTGCAATGGCAGGTTGATGACGCCTCTCCGTCGTGGCCCCGCCGTCCGTCGGTTCTGGTTTTTGGTGCTGCTCGTGACCGATGATCTCCAACGCCACGGGCGGGAGCGCTACGCGTACCAAATCCTCAAGCGTCTCCAGGCCGCCGGTGAGACGCCGGACGAGGCTGAGGTCCACCGGTTGGCGGAGTTCCTGCGTCCCGCCGTGCGCATCGAACAGTGGTGGTCGTGGACCGACACCGCGGACGCAAGCGCTGCGGAGGCCTTCGATCCATTTTCCCTCGTTTCTGTCCGGCTGGCGTGGGATGGTCATTGGCGCGGGCTGCAGCGTCTCAAAGCAGGAAAAAGCCGTAGTCTCAAGCAGATTGGCAGCCTGCACCTTGGCCGAAGTCACGCGGCAATGTCGACGACGATCTTTCCACTGGCGCTTCCATCCTTGATCGCGACATGCGCCTCGTCAGCCTGCTCCAGGGAGAAGCGGCGCGGATCGAGCCGAGGCAGCAGCTTGCCAGATTCGACCAGGGAGGCCGCTTGGCGCAGAATGTCACCGTGATGCCGCATTCCTTCTCCCGTCAGCATAGGAAGCAAGGTGAAGACGCCTGAATAGGTCGCTGCACGGAATGACAGCGGCGACAGCGCGTGCGTCCCCCAGCCCAGGCAGCTGACCACATGCCCGAAGCGCCGGACCGCTTGGAAGGAGGCATCGAGCACCGGCCCACCAGCGGTGTCATAAACCAAGTCGAAGCCGCGGCCTTGCGTGTGACGGGCAACGTACGCTTCGACCGTCTCGGCGCGGTAATCGATGGCGGTGGCGCCCAGCTGCTCGACGGTTGCCTTCTTGTCCGCGGCGTCCGTCGCCCAGACGGCCGCTCCAAATGCACGGGCAATTTGTACGGCCACATGGCCCACACCGCCGGCGCCCCCCTGCACCAGAACCGTTTGGCCGGCTCGGATGCCGGCGCGATCAACCAATCCCTCCCAGGCCGTGATGGTGATCAGCGGCAGCGCAGCCGCCTCACGCATTGTCAGATTGGCCGGCTTGTGCGCAAGCAAGTCGGCCTCGACCGCGGCGTATTCCGCGAGCGAGCCCTGCCGGCCACCGACGCCGCCGGTCATCCCATAGACCTGATCGCCCGCCTTGAAGGCGGTGACTCCGGAACCGACGGCAACGACCTCTCCCGCCAAGTCGATGCCGAGTATCGCCGGGAGCGGGTGCTTGGCGTGCGCCGCGGCGCCGGCACGGATCTTGGTGTCCAGCGGATTGACGCCGCTGGCAGCGATGCGCACCAGCACCTGACCGGGCCCGGCCGCTGGCCGCGCAACATCGGTCAGACGAAACGGGGCGTCGTACGCGTCCAGCACCAAAGCGCGCATTGAGTTGCTCAATTCATGGGACATGATCGTGAACCTTCCGGGGATTTGTGCGTTGCCGCGACTGGTTCAGAGGTTCAGCCAAACACTGCTGTTTGAAAATTAACATTCTTGTTCGCAGGGCATGCATTTCTGTATGATGCGACATGGAGTGGAGCGACCTTCGAGTCTTTCTGGCGATTGCCCGCGAGGGCACGCTCGGCGCGGCGGCTCGACGCATCGGGCAGACCCAGCCGACCATGGGACGACGTTTGCGCGCGCTGGAGAAGGCGGTCGGCCACACGCTGTTCCAGCGAACAAGCGATGGTCTCGTGCTGACGGATGAAGGGATTGCCGTGCTGCGCCATGCCGAGCGCATGGAGGAGGAAAGCCTTGCCTTGGAGCGCGCTCTGGCCGGACAGGGTGGGCGTTTGGAGGGCAACTTACGGGTGTCGTCCTCCGACTGGTTCGGCCTCCACATACTGACACCACTTATTTATGAGTTCACACGGCGCCATCCGGGCGTCACTGTGGAACTGCTGACCGATGCGCGGTTTTTAAGTCTTTCGAGGCGGGAGGCGGACCTCGTGTATCGCATCCGTCCGTTCGACGAGCCGGAGGTGGTCCAGCGCAAGCTGACCCGCATCGAATACGCTCTTTACGGTGTCGCCGGGAGCCCAACGCCGACGGTTGGTGATGGCACAGGCTGCGCATTGGTCACCATGAACGCCACCTTCGGCGGCATGCCGGATGTCGCGTGGCTCCAACGAATGCTCCCAAATGCCCGCGTCGCGTTTCGAAGCAACAACCGCGATGCCCAGGCTTATATGTCTGCCTTAGGCGTCGGACTGGCTGTTCTCCCACGCCCTATTGGGGATGCGTTGGACGGACTGCAGGTCATCGATCTTGGCGAGCCGCCACCAGGACGCGATGTTTGGATCGGCTATCATCAGGATCTTCGCCGTTTGGCGCGGCTGCGCGCCTTGCTCGATCTGACAATTGAGCGTCTTTCGAAAGATTGACACCATGTTCTGCCCGGTCGGCTTTTCCATGGAGGGCTCGCCGCGCCGTGAGCCAACGAGGCGCGCTGGCGCCCGCCGCTGATGTATCCGCAGCGTGTCGTCGAAGAGACCTCGCCCAGCCAAGTCGCGGGGGGGGCACCGGCGGGGCAAGCCCGAAGTGGTCGAGTCGACCCATCGGTCCCCCGTGCTCGCGACCTTAGCAATATCAAGGTTGCCGCTCAGGTCAGGAGTCGATGCTGCCAAGGACGTGTCGCATCCGGACAGCTGGAACTGTCCAAACGTTGTCGGCATCAGACATCGCGCTCCACCCCACCGCTTTGCTCGATCGCGTTGATCAGCCGATGCAGTTTGACGGCGTCTCCGAACGTTGGACTTTGAAGGGTGCCGGACGTCATGTCGGACGCGATCAGTTCGTAGAGCTTCCTCACGTTGCCCGCCAGGACGTTGTCGTCGGCACTGAAGCCCTCGGGTACGGCGATCGGATGAAGGGTCTCGTCTGCTTGCGCGCCCATGAGCTTGAATCCGCCCAGACCTACGTAGCCGACGGGACTCGTAAGCAACAGGTCGCCCCTGGTGCCGTTGATCTCGACATGGAAATTGGTTGCGCGCGACAGCCCGCCACGGAAATGGCATGTCACGAATCCGCCGGACGTGAGCCTGCCAGAGAAAGCTATTTGATCCGCGACGTCGAGCGGGACGACTTCCTGACTCCCCGACATCCGTATCGTCCGACGGCGACGAACCAATGTCCCCGACACGCTCAGGAAGTCTTCTCCGAGAGCGAACAGCAGGGCGTCGATTGTGTGGGCGAACGGCACGTGCAGCATGCTCGCGCCCTTGGACGGGTCCAGGGTGTATCGAAAAGCCTCGTCGAGTTCCTCCCCCCATGTGATTCCTGAACCGATCACCGACGCCGAGAGCACCTCGCCGAGATAGCCCTGTTTTATCAGCTCGCGCATGTGCCGGAGGGTCGGGTTCGCGGGAGTCTGGAGGCCGATCATGGCCGAGACACCTTTCTCGGCGGCGAGCGCGTTCATTGCCTCAGCGTCCCGAAGGTTCATGCCAAGCGGCCATTCGGAAAACACCGACTTCCCGGCTTGAAGCGCTGCGGTCACGAGATGAAGGTGTTCCGGCACCCTCACGGTCACGACCACCAGGTCGACATCAGGATGGTTCACAAGTTCGTCGCTCGATGACACCGCGTGTTCAAAACCGAACTTCTCAGCCGACGCCTTCGCAGTTTCGATCCGGCTGTGGCTCAGGGCGGAAAGTCGGAACTGCGGCAGGTCCCTCAACGCAGGCACATGGGCGGTCGAGGCCCAACCACGGTCGGGGTGAACGCCGATGATGCCAACTCTGATTGGTGCATGGGTCACTGGACGCGCTCCTTGGTCCTGGGCGAGAGAGCGACGGAGGCCCCGGCCGCGGCGAGTGCCGAGGTCGTCTCAATGCCGATACCGCTTGCACCACCGGTGACGATCATCGTCTTCCCCCGAAGGTCGACGCCTCCCAGGACGTCGGAAGCGGTCGAATGGAATCCGAATGGCGATTGGAGCATGGCAGCCTCTTTGCACGCTGATGTCGTAACTGAATCACGGAATGGATGGCTACTCCGTGATCTTGACGAAGCCCTGCTGCACGAGCTGGATCGTGCGAGCCATGGCATCGAGATTGATCTTTATGCGGGGGAGAAGATCGGCATTGCCCCAGCCGTTCACTTTCGCGGTCGCGCCGCAGAGTTCGACCTTGACGCCGACGTTAATCAGGTCGGCCACCAGCTTTTTGTAGGGGTTGCCAGTGGCGATGTTGCGCGAAGCATTGTAAGCCACATCGTTCAACGCGACGTGGCCCGCGTTTGTGTGGAAGACCACGATCACGTCCGACGCCGCTTTCCAGTTCGTGATGTCCGTGGTGATCAATTGAAGATGGAACAGCGCCGCGGGCAGATCGCCTTCGAACTCAAGCCCCCCGATGCTGTGAACTGACTTCACTTCCTTCAGTTCGACCGGAATATCAATGAACAGAGCGCTTTTTGTATCAGACATTGCCGTCTCCTTAATCCGTTGGATTGTCGGCGGACCCGGACTCCGAAGGCGTGGGAAACCTGGGCGAGGAACGCACCAGTATGGGATCGGCGGATGGCCGGAGGTTCCTGCTAGACGCCCGCGTAGACAAGCCGCGTAAAGAAGCCTGGGTCGATGACGAAATTGCCCCACTTGGCATCAAAGGATGCCGTCGGCTTGGCCGCGACCGCTTCGTCCCGCGAGCGCCCCTGGCGCTTCAGCGCGGCGACGTTCTCGCGGATGCTAACGAGCATGTCGCGGAACTCCTGCAACTCAGCGCGGTTGCTCACCGGATTTCCGTGGCCCGGAATGATGATCGTCTTGCCGGTCGACGCGGCCAAGTTCGCATCCGAAGCGGCGATCATCCCGTCGATGCTGCCGCCCGTCGAATAATCGATGAACGGATATATCCCGTTCCAGTAGGTGTCGCCGACATGGAGAACGTCTGCCTCGCCGAACATTACCGAGATGTCGCCGTCGGTATGCGCCGGACCGTAGTGTTTCATGGCGAGCGACTGCCCGTTCAGCTTGAGCGAATGCTCTTTAGAAAAGACGTGCTTCGGCACGCCGCTTCGCTCCAGCGGAACGAAATTGTAATCCCAGTCCTCCACCCGCTGCACCTGCGACAGGTATTTTCGGGTGTTCTCATGCGCGATGATTTTCGCTCCACCCTCGCCGATCCAGGCGTTGCCGTCCGCGTGATCGAAATGCCAGTGGGTGTTGATGAGATGGGTCACGGGCTCCGCGGAGAGCGCGGAGAGCGCCTGCGTCATCTGGGGGCGCGACACGCTGATGCCCGCGTCGACCATGACGAGGCCGTCCTTGCCGGCCAAGACCGCGACATTGCCGCCGGAGCCTTCAAGGATGGTGATGTCGTTCCTCAGTTTGTGGGTGGCGATCACGGACTTGGCAGCGCTGTCCTTGATGAGGCTCACCAAGCCGCGCGCCTCGGCATAGGCCTCGCGTGGGCTCATCCAGCCTCCTGTGGCGGCGAAACTCGCCGCGCCCATGCAGCAAAGGCAAAATCCACGGCGAGAGAGCATGTGTTCGGACGTCATGACAGACCTTTCCGCTGCCGGACTCGTTGAGCCGACGGCTGTCGAACATGATTTGAAAGGTTGAGGGCAGGCATCTCGGCCTGCCCGGGCCGTCACGATCGGATGAAGGCCAGAAGGTCGGCGTTGATCACGTCAGCGTGGGTGGTGAACATCCCGTGCGGATAACCGTCGTAGACCTTGAGCTTCCCGTTCTTGAGCAGCTTGACGGAGAGTTCGGCGGAATCCGCGATGGGCACCACTTGGTCGTCGCTGCCATGCATCACCAAGACCGGAACGTCGATGACCCGCAGGTCATCGGTGAAATCGGTCTCCGAGAAGACCTTGATGCACTCATAGTGCGCGTTCGCTCCGCCCATCATGCCCTGACGCCACCAATTGCGGACCGTGCCTTCGGAGATGACCGCGCCGGGGCGGTTGAAGCCGTAGAACGGGCCGCTGGCGATATCGAGGTAGAGCTGCGCCCGATTGGCCGCCAGAGCCGCGCGGTAGCCGTCGAAGACCTCGATGGGAAGTCCTCCGGGATTCGTTGCGGACTTGACCATCACGGGCGGAATGGCGGAGATGAGGACCGCTTTGGCGACCCGGCCTTTGCCATGCCGGGCGACGTATCTGGTGACCTCTCCGCCGCCCGTGGAATGGCCGATGTGAATCGCGTCGCGGAGGTCGAGCGCTTCGGCGAGCGTGGCGACGTCGGCCGCGTACGTATCCATGTCGTTGCCGCCCGAGGTCTGGCTGGAGCGGCCGTGGCCCCTCCGGTCGTGGGCGATCACCCGGAAACCCTTTCCGATGAAGTACAACATCTGGTTGTCCCAGTCGTCGCTGCTCAGCGGCCACCCGTGGTGGAACACGATCGGCTGCCCGGCGCCCCAGTCCTTGTAGAAAATCTGGGCGCCGTCTTTCGTCTTGATGCTGCTCATGGTCTCACTCCCATCTGCACTGGTTGCGCTGGTTGAATTCGGCGACGCCGCGGCGACCAAGGACTCCAGGGGCAACGTCGTGACGAGGACGGCGGTCGTGCCAATCAAAACGTCCCGTCTGGTCGCGCTGGGTGTTGGAATCGCTTCTTTCGCATTCATGTCTCTTCCCTCTGTCGGGCGGACACGGTTCCACCGGCAACCGGTGGGCCTAAGTCAGACGGCGCGCTTGGCCGCCGTGTTGGCGATTGCGAGGTGGTCAGCCCAAGACTGGAGCTGCCGCCGCCCACTCTTTCCGGGTTGTGGGCGTACCGTCGATCATTTCGACGACGTCCTTGGATTTCGAAAGCGTCGTCATCAACGACTTCGGCCCCTCGAACGGCCTGCCGCCGATATGCCAGCCGTCGGTATGAAGTTCCTCGATGAGGACCCATACCACCTCGCGGAAGGCTTCCGAGCCCTCGAACTTCACCATGACATCGGTCAAGGCCTTGGCCATGGCGTGCTTCTCTTCCGGCGTGAACACGCCGTCGACCAGTTTCACGTTGACGAATGGCATGACATTTTCCCTTTCTTGAGGGGAGCAACGGTGCTGCTCTATTCGGCGATGTCGATAACGATCTTGCCGCTGGAAGTGCGCTTTTCGATTTCGCCGTACGCTTCCGCGACAGTCTCGAAACTGAAGCGGCGGGGGTCGACGAGAGGGGTGATCTTCCCGGCTTCCGCAAGCCGCTTGGCCTCTCGCAGGATCGCCCCGTGATGAGCACGGCCTTTGCCGGTCAGCATCGGTAACAGCGTGAAGACACCCGAATAGCTCGCGGCGCGGAACGACAGGGGAGCAAGAGAATGCGTGCCCCATCCGAGGCAGCTCACCACATGGCCAAAGCGCCGAACAACGTTGAACGCGGTATCAAGCGCCACACCGCCCACCGTGTCATAGACAACATCGAAGCCGTGGCCGCCGGTGTGATCGCCAACATACTCCTGAGGAGTTGCCTGCTCACGGTCGATTGCCGTTGCGCCGAGGCGCTCGATGATGTCCCCCTTCGCAGCTTTGTCGACCGCAAAGACCTCGGCTCCAAAAGCCGCAGCGATCTGGATCGCCATCTCCCCGACGCCACCAGCACCCAGAACAAGCACCTTTTGGCGGGCTTGGACCTGGGCCCGGTCGACCAAACCTTCCCAAGCGGTGATGAAAACAAGGGGGAGCGCGGCCGCCTCGCGCATGCTGAGATTGGATGGCTTCGGCGCGAGAAGATCGGCATCAACCGCAGCAAACTGCGCCAGCGAGCCTTGATGACCGCCCACACCTCCGGCCAACCCATACACGTCGTCTCCGACGGCAAACCGGCTCTCGCCGGCACCGAGGGCCTCGATCGTCCCGGCAAGGTCCATTCCCAGAATGGCGGGAAAAGGATGTTTCGCGTGCGCCGCGTTGCCGTTTCGGATTTTGAGATCCAGCGGGTTGACGCTGCTCGACTTTATCCGAACCAGGACTTCGCCTGCCAGGGGCTGTGGGCGAGCGATGCTGGCCCGAGTGAAGGGTGCGTTGGGCCCATGCAGGACGAGCGCATCCATTACAACGGTGGTCATGTTCGATCCCCCTCAGCCGCGCTTCTGTCGTTCATTGCCGAATGATCGGCACGCGAAGACGATGACCCAAGCAGCCGAAGAGTATCCAGTGAATCGTCGTGAATTCCCGTGCGTCACGTCAAGAGATGATGGAACGAAATTCCAGTCGATTGTTATGAAAATTCGGCGAGAAGAGCCTTCGCAGCTCTCAGATCGGCCGTCTCAAAGCCTTCAGTGAAACGGCGGTATACCTTCGCCAAAGAGCGGTGCGCCGTCGCAACCTCCCCACGTTCACGCAGCAAACGGGACATGCTCATGCTCGTTCGAAGTTCCCACGACAACGCATCCTGCCGTCGTGCGAATTCGACGGACTGTAGAAAACACTGCTCGGCCGAGCTGGAGACAGTGCCGTCTTGCAGCAGGATCTCACCTTTCACACGCAAGAGTTCCGCAATGCACCAAAGCTCTTCCTTTTCCTCGCTATGCCGGATGGCGGCGTCGACAAGGGCGAATCCTTCCGCACTCTGTCCCGCGGATGCCAAACCTTCGGCCAGGAACCCAAGAAACCGGACATTGTAGAGCGTGAACAGTCTTCCCTTTTGGATCTCCTCCAGCGCCGTGCGCAGAAGTGGGATGCCTCGATTTTCATGACCCTGCTTGATCAGAAGTGCGCCTTTCCAGCAGCGGCCGAACACTTCCCAGGGTCCGAGCGCGTTCGTGGCCGCCAAGTCGAGCATGGTTGTGATTGCGAGGTCCGCGGCCGCCATATCGCCAACGTGAATCCAGACAGGACAAGCCCATCGCGCCAGTGCTTCACACAGCGAAATCGCATGGCCCGATGCGCGGGCGGCGTCGACGGCATTCTTCGCGGCCAGGATCGCCTGATCCGGGAAGCCCTGTATCCAAAGGAGTTGGGCAGGCTGAACGCGGGCGGTCACTGATTGCCCAAATCGGAAGCGAACCGAACTGGTTGAGATGGCTTCCGGAGCGGAGATATCGTGCGCAAGCATACGATCCGCGTGGGTGCGAGCGCCCTTGCAATCCCCCATGCAGAAGAGCGTCATGCTCATCATTCGATCGCCGATGAAGCGATCGAGCCCATTGTCCGCCAGTTTCATGAATCGCTGCGCGATGCCAAGTGATTCCCGGTACTCACCCATCCCGACCCGGCAAAGCCACAGACCCCAGAGCGCTTCCGATTGAGCGTCAACATCGTGGAGATCTTCGGCCATTTCCAGGGCTTTGGCGAATGCTGCCGGTGCTTGCAGCGCGAACCCCACCTTGAAAGCTTGTGACAGGCCGAGCGCTTTGTAGAGCTGCATGACTTGGCGCGCCTGCGCATCCCGCTCTGGTCCCGGGCCGATGCTCAGCAAAGCGCGTTTAACGCATCTCAGACACTCGTCGACCGCTGAGAGCTGATACCACAGTGGGATAGCGGCCACGGTTACGGCAAGGCCGACCGCAAGGTCACCCTTGGGTGAGTAGGCCCAGTCCAGCACCATGCGCACGTTGTTGATATGGCGGCTGTACCGCTCCAACCACTCGTCGGCGGGAACCAATTCGATTTCGCCATGCGAGTGTTTGAGAACACGACACAGATATTTGGCCAAACGCAGTATGATGCCATTGAATTCGCCGCGTTGCGAAAGTTTGGCCAACGCGTAGGCACGGGTTGTGTCGAGCAGTCGGTACTGTGCGGTCTTCTGGTGAACATCGACAACGACAAGAGACTTCGAGATTAAATTGGAAAGATGAAGAGGAAGATCGGTGTCAAGACGACTGGCCTCAGTCATGATGGCGGCAATGGCCTCCAGCGTAAACTCACCCGCAAGCACGCCCAGACGGCGCAGAAGCGTCTGCTCCGGGTCCGACAGCGCCTCGTAACTCCAATCGATTGTGGCTTCCAGGGTTTGATGCCTGGGAAGAGCGGTGCGTCTGCCGCCTGCCAGCAGCCGGAAACGATCGTTCAGGAGTTTTGCCACGCCTCGCGTGCCAAAGGCCCCAACCCGCCCTGCCGCCAGTTCGATGGCCAGGGGGATGCCATCGAGTTGGCGGCAGATATCGGCAACGAGAGGCGCCTCACCGTCGTCAAACTCAAATCCGCTGCCGCGGGATATCGCGTGATCAACGAAGAGTTGGACGGCCGGGGAGGTCAATGCCTCTCCGGCAGTCAATCCAGCAGACATCGGAGGCAGGTCCAGGGGCGCCAGCCGATAGACGCTCTCGCCCTCCGCCCGCAAGCCTTCCCGGCTCGTCGCGAGAATTTGGATCTCCGATGTCTGTCGGAGCAGCGCTTCTGCCAGCCGCGCCGTCGCGTCGACAACCAACTCGCAGCTGTCGAACACAAGCAGCATCTGCCGCTCACGCAGATGCGCGATGACGCCGGAAAGAGGGTCCTTGGAACTGTCGGCTAGGCCGAGTGCGGCGGCCAGCGCGCCTGAAACGAGTTGGTCGTTCGCCAGCGGGGCCAGATCGAGAAAGCACACGCCGTGCTTATACGAGGACAGAAGTTGTTCAGCGACGGCGACACCGAGTGTGGTCTTGCCAATACCGCCTGGTCCCACGATGGTTGTAAGACGGTACCGCTGAAAGCGGCCTCGCACGGTCTTGATGGCGTCTTCCCGCCCGATTGGCGATCTCAGAAGCCGTGGAAGGTTGTTCTGGGCGCTCGCCGCCTCGGCTCCGTCTGCGAGGATAGAGGATGAGATCGGCGCCACGAAGCGGTAGCCGCGCCCCGGAACGGCCACTATGAAATGGGCTGCGCCCCCGGAGTCGCCAAGAGCCTTGCGAAGCAATGCTATCTGCGCCCTGAGGTTCGACTCTTCGACGATGGTGTTCGGCCACGCGCGCGTGACCAGCTCGTCCTTCGTGACCAACTCCCCAGCCCGATCGGCCAAAGCAATCAAAATGTCGAGTGCCCGCGAACCTAGAGCATTTTCCAGTTACTCCGGTTCATAGCCGGCGGCGGTGAAGTAGTTGGCGCATTCGTTGGGAGGGAACTCAT
>NZ_JAUQTX010000540.1:0-666 GCF_059803775.1 Azospirillum sp. UFLA03-27
GAAGAAAGGGCAACGCCCTGTTTTTTTGTATTTTGCTTGCTTTTGTCACAACTCCAATAAAGCCCTGTGAGAGTGAGGAGGCGACGGGGGTGTATGGCTTGCAAAGAGTTGCGAAACACCACGGCCCGCCGGCCGTTGCAGCCGGGGCGGTCCCTGACGATGCCAGGGGCGTGTCAGTAATCCCGATCCGGGTGATCGGACCAGTCGCCCAGATTCATCACGGCGACCGCCATCGCCACACCGCCGAACGTTCCGCAAACCGAGCCGAAGAGCAGAATGAAACCGATCAGCCAGTATTCGGAGCCAAGGAGCAGTGTACGGAGACTGGCGACATCCAACGCGAGAAAGCCAAGGCAAACGACAACCCCTGCCACCACCCCGATCGCAAGGTGGGTCAAGAGGAACGCCACTAGATTATGCTTTCGCAAGAAAGAAAAGCGCCGTGGATTTCGAGGCATGCTTTCGACTCCTTACAAAACCAAAGCGCATGACAGCAAACAAACGACAGGAACGCGCCGCGCCGTTGACGTTCCCCTGGAATGAATCGGCGCACGCCTTGAAAACTCATGCGGCAAGCAATTCATCCGCCGGGCCGAAAAACTCGTAGTGGATGCTGCCCAATGGCACGCCCCGGCCGGCGAGGCCGCCGACCATAGCGCGCAGGAA
>NZ_JAUQTX010000541.1:0-649 GCF_059803775.1 Azospirillum sp. UFLA03-27
CGCCGCCGTCGGCTATCACGCAGGCCTTCGTGCCATAGCCGCCACGAGACCGGCCAAGGCCCTCACGCACGTCTCGCTGTGCTCCAGATCCCCCTTTTTGGACGCCCCCGCAGCCTTGGGGTGCGCCCGGATCGTGGTGCCATCCAGGAACGCCATGCCGAGTGCGACGCCGCGCTGCTGGGCCAGATCGAGCAGGCGCTCCCACACGCCGAACCGTGCCCAGCGAATGAACGTCTGCGCCGCCATCCACCATGGCCCCAATTCAGGCAGGATGGCGCGCCACTTGGCTCCATTCGTGTGTCGCCACACGATCGCCGTCACCGTTCGGCGCAGATGCTGGGGTGGGGTCTTGCCGCGCGGGCGGCACGCTCCGATCAGCGGATGCAGAACTTCCCATTCCGCGTCCGTCGGAATCTCGTGTCCGTACTCAACTGCCATCTCAACCAGATAGGCATAGACCTCAAGCGCTAACAGACCCTAATAGGGGCTATCGCGCGGTGCCCACAGGATGCTGACGGTGCGCAGCGTGGTGTCGGAGCGGCATCGGGCGACGGGGGGGCATCAACGGGCCACGGGACTGTCAGGAATTCCGTGTACGGGCCGGTTGTGATCAGGCGAGCGTGAACCGGTCCTCGAAGAGGATGGCGAG
>NZ_JAUQTX010000542.1:0-622 GCF_059803775.1 Azospirillum sp. UFLA03-27
GGGCGGCGGGGCGTACTGTCTGGTCATCGGACAGGCCGGGCCCCGACGCAGACGGAACCGGCAGCCAAATCCCCCAGAAGCCAACTCCCCCAGACACCGGAAGGAAACCACACCATGCGCCGCACCACCCTGATCGCCGCCGCCGTCGCCGTCCTGTGCTCCGCCCCGGCCTTCGCCGGCGACCTGATGACCGGCGGCATCCCGATGGGCAGCACCAGCAACCTGGGCGTCATCTCCAACACCGCCGCGGGCATCCAGAACAAGGCGCAGCAGCAGGTCTTCGGCGTGCAGGCCGGTGGCGGGCTGGCCGGTCCCTTCGGCACCGCCTCCAACCTGGGCAACGTCTCCAACCTCGCCGCCGGCGTCGGCAACAAGGCCAAGCAGCAGGTGGTTGGCGTGCAGGCGGGCGGGATGGGCGGCGGGGTGAAGACGCCCTTCGCTCTGGGCGGCTTCAACAGCAACGCCGGCAACGTCAGCAACAGCGCGGTCGGCATCGGCAACACCGCCCAGCAGCAGGTCAAGGCCATGCAGTTCGGCGCGCCGGGCGCCCTGTTCAACCAGAACCTCGGCACCGTCTCCAACCTCGCCGCCGGCATCGGCAACAAGGCCCAGCAGCAGGTCA
>NZ_JAUQTX010000543.1:0-614 GCF_059803775.1 Azospirillum sp. UFLA03-27
CGGTGGGTGGGGCGACCTACACCACCACCGCGACGGGTGGAAACTGGTCGATCAACCTCGCCACCGACACGCCGACCTCCGGGTCGCTGAGCCTCAACGCCAACGGCGCCAACCCCGTCTCCGCCACCGCCACCGACGCCGCGGGCAACGTCTCCACGCCGGGCACGCAGTCGCTGACCATCGACACGACACTGCCCAACGCTCCGACCATTAGCACGGCGCTGAGCAACAGCACGACGCCGACCCTGGCCGGCACAGCCGAAGCCGGGGCGACGGTGACGGTCACGGTGGGCGGCGCCACCTACACCACCACCGCGACGGGTGGAAACTGGTCGATCAACCTCGCTACCGACACGCCGACCGCCGGATCGCTGAGCCTGAACGCCAACGGTGCCAACCCGGTCTCGGCGACGGCCACCGATGCGGCGGGGAACGTCTCGGCGCCGGGCACTCAATCGTTGGTTATCGACACCACCCCGCCCAACGCTCCGGCGGTGACCAGCGCGGCGCTGAGCAACAGCACGACGCCGACCCTCGCCGGCACGGCCGAAGCCGGGGCGACGGTGACGGTCACGGTGGGCGGCGCCACCTACACCACCACCGCGACCGGCGGG
>NZ_JAUQTX010000544.1:0-607 GCF_059803775.1 Azospirillum sp. UFLA03-27
GTCGGCCGTGTTCTCCTCAACCGAAAAGAATCACGACCAACCGGCCGTGCACAGCCCTTTTTCCGCATCCTGTTAAGCTCGTAATTGATGCTGAAACTGCGGATGTCGAGATTGGCCGAACCGATGGAGCAGACCTCGCCGTCGACGCTGAGCGCCTTGGCGTGCAAGTAGCCTTTTCCGTACATGTGAACCCTCGCCCCGGCGGCCGCGATCTCGGCCAGATAGGTGTTCGCGGCCCAATATGGCGTCTGGTTCAGCCCCTCGCCGCGATCGCTCACCATCACATCGACCGCAATGCCCGCCAACGCCGCCGCCCTGAGCGCCTCCGCGATGGTGGCGTCCAGGATGAAGAAGGGCGTTTGCAGGCGCACGCGGTGCTGGGCCGACATGATCATGGCGAAGTAGAGCTGGCGTAGGCACCGTCAAGTCCACGGTGGCGGGGCGGCAGGGGTGCGGGTATAGGGTTGTCATGACGACGCCCCGTGACCCCCGCTACGTCGGCTACCGCTTCCCCGCCGAGGTCATCGCGGCGGCGGTGTGGCTCTACTTCCGCTTCCCCTTGAGCCTGCGCATGGTCGAGGAGATGCTGGCGGCCCGCGGCATCACC
>NZ_JAUQTX010000545.1:0-597 GCF_059803775.1 Azospirillum sp. UFLA03-27
ATGTCGCGGTGCTCGACGATGGACGTCTCGGCCCGGCCGCCGCGGCGCATGGTGACGCGGCGGATGGCCCGCATGTGGATGAAGAAGCGGTCGGTCAGGTCGGCGATGAGCGTGCAGCCCGAGGCCTGGATGATCGACTGGTGGAAGGCGACGTTGGCGTCGGAATACTCCAGCACGTGGTCGGCCAGCTCGCCTTCGGCGAAGCGGTCGAAGGTCTCGTGCAGGTCGGCCATGCCGCGCTCGTCGGCGCGCTCGACGAAGAGGCGGGCGGCCATGCCCTCCAGCGCCGCGCAGACGGTGATCATCTCGATGATCTCCGCCTTGGTCTTGCGCACCACGAAGATGCCGCGCCGGGGCATCGAGCGGATGAAGCCCTCCTGCTCCAGCAGCGCCATGGCCTCGCGCACCGGGGTGCGGCTGACGCCCAGCGCCTCGCAGAGCTGGCGCTCGTCGAGGCGGATCTCGCTCGGCCCGCCGTAGATGTCCATCTGGGTGATGGCTTGGCGCAGCGACTGGTAGGCCTTGGCCTTGAAGCTCATCCCCTGATCCAGGGGTGCGACCGAGAAACTCATCGTCTGCATGGCTGTTCCCGTCCCT
>NZ_JAUQTX010000546.1:0-593 GCF_059803775.1 Azospirillum sp. UFLA03-27
GGGCGGCCGGCGGCGGGGCGACGGGCGGGGCCGCGGCTTCCTGAACGGGCGCGCGCTTGGGCTTCGGCTGTGGCGCCGGCTCCGCCACCGGGGCGGTCGGCGGGCTGTAGCTCGGCGGGCTGTAGCTCGGCTGCGGGGCCGCCTGCTGTTGAGCGGGCGCGCCGTAGTTCACGCTGTCGGTCGGACGCGGGCGGTTGGCGCTGTTCATGCCGCCGCCGATGATCTCGATGCTGCGGGTGCGGATCTTCGGCTGCTCGCTGCCGTCCGTCGCCGCCGGGCCGGGCTTCACCGCCTCGCGCAGCTCGTCCACGGTCGGCGGGCGCTCGAACATCATGACCCGGTTGCCGCCGGAGCCCTCGACGGTCTGCGCCCGCGCCGGGACGGCCATGCAGGCCAGGGCAATCATGGGCAGGGCCAGAACGGGAAGCGCCACGCCGTTCAGCCGTCGGGCGATGGTCTTGGAGGTCGGTCGCGGCATCGCTGGTCTCCCATGATTCGGCGCCATGATCTGGCGTGGTGTTCTGCTGCCCCCTTCTTTACCCCCTGTCTCTTATACACATCTCCGAGCCCACGAGACTATAACAGCTATCTCG
>NZ_JAUQTX010000547.1:0-588 GCF_059803775.1 Azospirillum sp. UFLA03-27
CAACGGGCGATCAGCCCGCCCGCCCCCAGCGACGCGGGGATGGCGGCGGTGAAGACGACCGCGGTATAAAGGCCGAGAAGCCCCGGATCGACCCCCAGGTCGGGCGCCGCCTGCGGCGCGATCACCGGAATGGCGAAGAGACACAGCCCGACGAACGCCTGAACCGCCGCCATGGCGATCAGAGGCAGCAACCAGACGTTCATGGGGACTCCACAAGGAAAGGGACGGGCCGATGGCCGGCGGGATTTCGTTGCATGCGGTGGATGTGGCGCGCGGGGTGCCCGCCGAGGGGATGCGGGTGGAACTCTATGCTTTGCGGGACGGACAACGGGACAGGCTAGCGGAAAGCCGTTTGTGTGCCAATGGCGCGCTCGACCATCCGGTGGTCGGCGGCGCGGGCGTGACGGCGGGCGTCTACGAGGCGGTGTTCCACATTGGCCCTTGGCTGCGCGCGCAAGGGGCGGGAGGGGCGGAACCGGCCTTCCTGGAGGAGGCGCCGTTCCGCTTCACCGTCACCGACGTGGCGCAGCACTACCATCTGCCGCTGAAGTTCACCCCCTGGGGCTATTCCCTGTTCCGCGGGGCATA
>NZ_JAUQTX010000548.1:0-564 GCF_059803775.1 Azospirillum sp. UFLA03-27
GAAACCGTGCGCATCTGGTTCGGTGTCGGTGGGCCGAACTTCACCTCGTCGTTCCATGTCATCGGCGAGATCTTCGATCGCGTCCACAATCTCGGTGCCCTGGACACGCCGCCGCTGAAGAACGTGCAGACGGTCACGGTGGCGCCGGGCGGGGCGACGATGGTGGAGTTCAAGGTCGACTATCCGGGCAAGTACGCCTTGGTCGACCACGCTCTGAGCCGCGCCACCAAGGGGCTCATCGGCATTCTGGAAGTCGATGGCAAGGCGGATGACAGCGTCATCCTCGACAAGAGCGGCGACTCCCGCAAGCAGCTCGGCGAGATGAAGCATTGATCCCACCCCGGTGGGATGCGCAGGGGGAGGGTGGGGGGCGAGACCCTGCCTTCCTCCGTTGGGCATTTCCCGCTTGCCACGGGTGCTTGGCCGTGCCGTTTGCGCGAGGACAAAGAGGCCCGCGCATCATCGTGGCATGATCCGGTTATGACCTTTCCATCCTTTTATGATGCGGCGCCGCGGCTCGTCGTGTGCGATCCGCTCAGCGCGTTCCTCGGCGCGGCCGAGGAC
>NZ_JAUQTX010000549.1:0-563 GCF_059803775.1 Azospirillum sp. UFLA03-27
ATCGAGGAGGTCGCCCACAACACGCCGGAGAAGATCGTCAAGGTCGCCATCGACCCGGCCACCGGCATCCAGGGCTACCACACCCGCAAGGTCGCCTTCGCGCTGGGCCTCGAAGGCAAGCAGGTCTCCGCCGCCGCCAAGTTCATCGTCGCCGCCTACCAGGCCTTCGTCGACCTGGACTGCGCGATCGTCGAGATCAACCCGCTGATCGTTACCGGCTCGGGTGAGATCCTGGCGCTCGACGCCAAGATGAGCTTCGACGACAACGCCCTGTTCCGTCACAAGGACGTCGAGGAGCTGCGCGACGAGGCCGAGGAAGACCCGGCCGAGATCGAGGCGGCCAAGCACAGCCTCAACTACGTCAAGCTCGACGGCAACATCGGCTGCATGGTCAACGGCGCCGGCCTGGCGATGGCGACCATGGACATCATCAAGCTGTACGGCGGCGAGCCGGCCAACTTCCTCGATGTCGGCGGCGGCGCCACGAAGGAGCGCGTCACCGCGGCCTTCAAGCTGATCCTCTCCGACCCGAACGTCGAAGGCATCCTGGTCAACATCTTCGG